>JAFUZZ010000057.1 GCA_017476325.1 bacterium
CGCGAAAGATACCCTTTGTATTGGTGCGCTCCTGCACCGCCGGCAAATTTTTGATTGGAAACATCATGCTTTAGTGTTAATATCTTACGTCAAAAATTTGCGAAATAGGCGGTCTCTTTTGCTCCCCCTCAGGGGCTTTACTTTGGCGGAGGTCCTAATCACCCTCGGTATAATCGGTGTTGTTGCAGCACTCACAATCCCAACGTTGATGCAAAGCTATCAAAACAAACAGTACGTTTCGGGGTTTCAAAGAGCCTGGGGATTGTTAAGCAATGTTGTCGAAATGTCTGAGGCGGAAAATGGATTTTCAACAACTTGGGATGATACATCTGAAATTGATACTACGACTGGTGATGGGGACTATTATCTTGAAAAATATTGGCTGCCATATTTTAAAATATCCAAAAATTGCGGACACTCTTTAAATCAAGGTTGCCTTGCAAAAAGTGTTTCATATTTAAATGGTGCGAAAGGAGGGTGGCATAAGGATAATAATCCTCAATATAAAATATTATTGAATAATGGTATGGGTATCAATTTTGCACTGGGTGTTAATTCCGAAAACAGAGAGCATATTGTTGTTGATATAAACGGACCTGAAAAAGGTCCGAATACTTATGGTCGAGATATTTGGTTTTTTGAGTTTTATCCGTATGAAAAAAAGAAAATTTATCCTTATGGCGCGCATGGTGTTGATCAGTCAAAAATATTGAGTAACTGTTCAACGACAAGCCCTGATGTATATCCAGGTCAATATTGCGGAGCATATTTACTCAAAAACGGTTACAAAATGGATTACTAATTTGTATAATAATAAGAGGGTGACAATTTGTTTCAGTTGGTAGGCTTTTTAGTCACCCTCTTTGATTTACTTCGTAAGTTATTGTTAACAAAATATAATCAATTTGAAATTTTAATACCCCCTCGGTTCTCTAATGACTTGACAAAATTCTTGTTTTGGGTGATTATATCTCTTAGAAAGGTATTTTTAATGAAAAATTTAAGTGTTAACAGATCTTCATTATCAGGAGAAAATATCAGTATATTATCAAAATTAGTGTTTGGTAACGGTAGAGAAGAAAGTGTACAGAGAAAAACTATGGAATATAATAATTATAATAACAATACAAACCAAGAGTCAAAAGATATTAAAGTGCATGACAATGCTCTTGGTGTTCTATACAAAAGTTTACATGACACTAAAACACAGAGAAAGCCCCTTGTATATTTCTTTGTTGGTTTGGTAATCGGGGTTTTGGCAACATTGTTCTTGTCAGCGGTTGTTTTAGTTTCCGATAAGGATACAATTCAAAGTGATGTTAAAACCGTTAAGGAAACAATTTCTGAAGTCGAAAGTTCCGCTGTCGAAAATAATACAAAATCCGTTTCGGAAGCTGTCACAGAAACAGCACCTGAAGTTTTAACAGTCGGCGAAGTTTCCGAAGATGAAAACGGTCAAAAAATATATACCGTTAAAGAAGGTGACACTCTTGGCGGAATTGTTAATCGTTTGTATGGCGACAGTTCAACTTATAATCCTGATAAGGTTGAAAAGTTCAAAGAAGTTAACGGGCTTAAAAGTATTCACATGCTAAAAATCGGACAAAAGTTGATTATTCCCGATTAGTTCATATAACTGCCCAAAAGATTATTGATTTATTTTTTAAATATGTTATACTATACTAAAAGAGGGGGCTTTGATGTCTGACAGAAACGATATTTTCGAAAAGGGCTTGGTTGCCGGTATTATTGGCGGTTTGATTGCGGGTATTTTATTTGCTCCTCAGTCAGGTGAAGAGTCTCGTAAGAAAATAAAAGACGCTGTTAATAATTTTAATGATGAACATGGTGACGAAATTCAAGACGCAAAAAAGAAAATTTCTGTTTCTTATGAGATTTTAAGATATAACATAGAGCGTCAATTCAGAAAATTGGTTAATCGTACCCGAGCAAGAAAACTTAGGAAAGCAAAAGAACTTGAGGGCGATTATGAATTTAATTAGGTAAGGGAAATTATGTGCGAAACAGGTTATGTGTTAAATCAAAGTTTATCAATATTGGCAATTTCCGGTGCGATTGCCGTTCTTTTGATTGCGGCATTTGTTGTTAAATTGTTATCGGATTTGTCAAAATTGGTTAAAAGTTTAGATGAAACCGTTGAAGTTTTAAAAGATGAGGCTAAACCGATTTTAAACGAAATTAATTCTGCCATGAGCGGCGTAAGTGCGATTGTTAACGGGTTTGATAAGAATGTTAACGGCGTTTCAAAGTTCTTTGGAGGATTTACTGCGGCGGGTTTATTAGCCTTTTCAAAAGCCAGATTACTTTCTAAAGGTGCTTTAAGAAAGACTCTTATTTGGCTTATTTCATTGGTTAAATTGATTATTAAAAAGTAAAAAAAGGAGAAAAATTATGTCTACAGGAAAATTTATTGCAGGTTGTGTTGTTGGTGCCGTAGTTGGTGCTGTTGCAGGTATTTTGCTTGCTCCGCAATCAGGTGAAGAAACAAGAGAAGATATCAAAGATTTGTCAAGAGAAGTTGTTGACAAAACTGACAGAAAAGTTAAAGAACTTCAGGAAAAGGCTGAAAATCTTATCTCTGACATTCAAAACAGAGGTGAAGAATTAGTTAATAAATTACAAAATATGGTACAAAGAGAACAAGGTTAATAAACGAATTAAGATGAGCAAAGTTTTAATATTAAATAATGAAAATGTAGATTTTGAAAATGTAAAGGCTTTATTGGAAAAATCAGGCTATTCTGTTTCAATATCGAAAAGCGTGTCCGATTTGGTTAATGCGGCGATTAATAAAAAGTCAGACGTTATTTTGACCACAACAGAAAGTGTACAAAATAAGGTTAATATACATCCGGCGATGGAAACTCAAATGGAAACGATTTTTTCATTGGCAAAACTTGCTCAATCAAGAGATGATGATACAGGGGAACATTTGACAAGGGTTCAGAATTATTGCAGAATTTTGTCTGAAGAATTGGCAAAAAATTCCCCTTATTCTCAATTAATTGATAATGATTTTATAACCGACATTGTTAATGCCAGCACATTGCATGACATTGGCAAAGTCGGAATTTCGGATTTAATTCTGTTAAAAAATGCTAAACTTACCGAGGATGAATATGAAGTTATGAAAACTCATACCATTATTGGTGCGCAAACTTTGGAAGATGTGCATTCAAAATTCGGGGATAATTCTTTTATAAGAATGGGAAAAATAATTGCTCGTTCTCACCATGAGCGTTGGGACGGAAAAGGATATCCTGACGGTTTATCAGGGGAGCATATTCCGTTGCCTGCAAGAATCATGGCTATAGCGGATGTTTATGATGCCCTGAGTACGAAAAGAGTTTACAAGGACGCTTTTCCTCAGGAAAAATGTGTTCAAATTATTAAAGAGGGTCGCGGAACACAGTTTGATCCTTATATTGTGGATGCTTTTTTGCGTGTTGCTGATAAGTTTGACGATGTTAGACAAATGTTTTGTGACAAGGTTTCTTAAAATTTGTTTTATTTTATGTATTGACTTTTTAATATTTGTGTTATAAAATAGCCTTGTACCCAATGGGGCGTCGCCAAGCGGTAAGGCACCTGGTTTTGGTCCAGGCATCCGGAGGTTCGAATCCTTCCGCCCCAGAATTAACAAAAACTCATCTTCGGATGAGTTTTTTAATATAAAAATTGGTTAGTGACGCAAAAAGGGCGGAAGGATTCTTTCGAATCCCCCTCTCGCAAAACAATTCACAGGATTGTTTTGCTCGGCAGAGTGCCCCAGAATTAACAAAAACTCATCTACGGATGAGTTTTTTAATGCAAAAATTGATTAATCTAATAATACAAAAAGAGGGTATCCAAATTTAGTAACTTGTTACCCTCTTTACATATTTTTATTTGTTTAAGTTTTCAACAAACATTTTTTTGTTTTCAATCGGTTTTTCTTTTGGTCTGCCTAAATCTTCTCTTGCTCCGATAGAACTTTTTATTTCAATAAAGCAAAGCTCATTACTTGTTTTTGCCCTTTGTAATTCGTTATCAAGACTTTTAAAATTGTCAACACAAACAACATGTTTATATCCGCAGCCTTCTCCGATTTTACAAAAATCAATTTTATTCGCAACGGTTGGCATTCCTCCGACTGTTTCATGTGCGCAGTTGTTAATAACAATATGTACTAAATTATCAGGTTTATTGCTGCCGATTAATGCCATTGCTCCCATGTGCATTAATAGCGCTCCATCACCGTCTATACACCAAACCTTTTTTTTAGGTTTGTTCAAAGCAATGCCAAGTGCTATTGAACTTGAATGTCCCATTGAGCCAACTGTTAGAAAATCATATTTATGACTCTGTTTATTTCGCTCCCGAATTTCATAAAGTTCTCTTGATGCTTTTCCTGTTGTTGAAATAATTGCATCCTCACCTGAATACTTTGCAATGTGTTCAATAATTTCTTCGCGTTTCATTTCGTAATCATTTTTATACAAAACTTTATCAGAATAAGTCAACGCTCCTTTCTTTACAACAAAAGCTACTTGTTTCCCCCTCCTGAGGGTTTCATCAAATTTGCTCATTTTTGCTTTAATTTGTTCTTTTGTTGTATCTTTGGAAATTACAAAAAACTCTATATCCATATCTTCAAGAAGTTTTAAGGTAATTTGACCTTGATAAACATGCTGCGGTTCATCGTGAACGCCGGGTTCTCCTCTCCATCCGATAATAAAAATTGTCGGAATGGCATAAACATTGTCGTTTAATAATGACGCAACAGGATTGATAATATTTCCCTCACCGGAATTTTGCATGTAAACAACAGGAACTTTTCCCGTTGCCAAATGATATCCTGCTGCAAGTGCCACACAGTTTCCCTCATTTGCAGCAATAATATGGTGGTTTTTATCAATGCCGTATTCGTGCATCAAATAATTACACAACGATTTTAGTTGAGAATCAGGTACTCCGGTATAAAAATCCGCATTTATTATTTCCGTAAACTCTTTTATATCCATTATTGAGCGGCCTTTGCTTTCTCTTTTAAAACGCTTGAAGAAATACCTTTTGTGTAGTCCGGTTCAACAATTTCTCCGCCCCATTCCGCCATAATATCAATCGCTTTTTGACGAACTTCGGCAAGAGCACCTTCTCTCCAATCTTTACCATGAACCATTATGTCAGGTTGATAACGGCGAAGATTGTCCTCATAGTCTTTCGTTTCCTGTCTTACAACGTATTCAACACCCTTGATGTTTTCAATAACTGTTTTTCGTTGTTCATAGTTCATAAACGGTTCCGGTTTATACGTTCTTATTGCTTCGTCAGAGAATAAACCAACCATAACTCTGCCCAATTTAGCAGCGGTTTTGATTATGTTTATATGTCCGGGATGAACAATATCAGCAGACATCGGAACATAGATTAGTTTTGAATAATCATAACCTGCTTTTTTAATTCTCATTCTAACTATTTTATCGTTAAAGATGTCATCATTTTTTGTCGCAAGTTCAGGCATTAAAGGTTCTGCAGGCGCTTGTTTGTGGTGAACACATCCGTCGCATAAGGTTCCCTCTAAACAATCGTTTAGAAACATTCTTCTTACTTCTTTCATTTTTTCGCCATACCAACCTTCTTTAAGACTTACTTTGTTCAAATCTGCGACAACAAGCATGTTTTCATAATCGGCATTTTCAACGGATAAATATCCCTCGCATGTCACACAAATTGCATCAAATGCAAGGTTGCATCTTCTTCTTTCTTCGTGATCGCAAGGACATCTCAAAAGATGATCAATTTCCGGCATGTAACCGCCTTGGTTATAAACAAATTTGAAACCGATTTCATCCGTTAAATCTCCAAATTTTTCCTGATACATATCCATCATAGGCTCTGTAAATCGAGTAATAATTCCTGTAACAAAGATTTTATAATTTCTGCCTGATTCTTTTCTGTATTCATTCAAATATTTAAGATGTTCGCAAACTTTGTCAAAATCATCATGCCCGTGAATAAATTCGTACATCTTTCTCTCAGGTGCATTGATTGAGAATTTTATACTGTCCAACCCCGCATCAATTACGGCTCTGATTTTTTCAGGAGTTGCCATTGCTCCGTTTGATGTTAAGTACGTATATTCATAACCGATATCTTTTGCCAGTTTAATATATTGCGGCAATTCAGGAACCAAGAACGGTTCACCTGTTGCGTAAAAACCTACTTCTCTTGTTCCCAGTTCGTATGCCTCTCTTAGTGCTTTTTCAACCATTTCCGGTTTCATTTTTCCGATTTTACGTTTCATTTTGTTGTGAGCGCAAAATATACAATGGTGGTTGCAAATATTTGATAACTCTAACAAAAAATTTGAATAAGGAAACGGAGGTTCTTCCGAATATAATTCGGTTCTGTCCGCTTTTTTAAGTCTGATTCTTTCTTTTAAATCCATAGTTAACATTCCTCCGGTATTAATGTAATAATATCTTTAATAGGCATACACAAATCGTTTGCCTCTAATGAACGATGATTTTTTAATATGATTTCGGCAGTTTTCTTCATTGCAGGAAAACCTGAGCGCGTAAGGTGGTTTGCATAGATAACAACGTTAATTCCGCGTTTTTTAAACTCTTCTTCCGTAACCTGATTGTATGAAGTCGGCACAACTACAATAGGGGTTGAAACATCTTGCTGTCTGAATTTTTCGGTAAATTCAAAAACTTCATCGGGTTCTTTTTTACGACTGTGAATCATAATCGCGTCGGCACCTGCTCGAACATAAGCAAATGCTCTTGTTAAAGCATCTTCCATTCCTTGTTCAAGAATTAAACTCTCAATTCTTGCGCAAATCATAAAATCTCTTGTTTTTTGAGCCTTCTTTCCGGCCTCAATTTTAGAGCAGAAGTTTTCAATAGAATCTTGTGTCTGCTTAACTTCCGTTCCGAAAAGGGAGTTTTTCTTTAAGCCTGTTTTGTCCTCAATAATAACCATGGAAACGCCCATTCTCTCAAGACTTTTTACGGTATAAACAAAGTGTTCCGCCAATGACCCCGTATCGCCGTCGAAAATAATCGGCTTTGTCGTAACTTCCATGATATCGTCAATGGTTCTGAAACGTGAAGTCATATCAACCAACTCGATATCAGGTTTCCCTTTCGCAGTACTGTCGCAAAGAGAAGATACCCACATTGCATCAAATTGATATGCTTTGCCGTCATCGTAAACTGTTGTATTTTCCGCAATCAAACCCGTAATTCCGCTGTGAGCCTCTATTGCATTAATACACCCTTTCATCGAGATTAACTTTCTCAATCTTGCACGACGCATATCGGGAGTTGCAAGTTGTCGACGGAAAGCTTTTTCCAATTCATCATATTTATCGGCTTTTGAGTATGGAAATTCAACCAATTTCCCGCCGTATTCAACAAGAATTTCCATTGCCTCATGTCTTATCGGTTTTTGAAAACCCTCTTTCCAATCGTCTCCGTGCACAAGAAAATCCGGTTTTAATTCTTTTAAAACATCTTTATAACTCCAAACTTTCTGTTCAATAACTTTGTAAATTCCTGATATATTTTCAAATAGAGCTTTTCTTTCTTCAAAAGGTACCATCGGAAAGTGTCTGTAGCTTGCAATAGCTTCATCGGACAAAACTCCGACAATCAGGTTTCCTAATTCCTGTGCCTTTTTAATTATGGCAATATGACCGCTGTGGATAATATCGGTTGAAAAGCACATATAAACGATAGGTCTGTCTTTTTCCATTCTTCCTTTTAATCCTTAAAAATAAGTAGTTCCTACTCTTTAATTATATTTAATAAAAATATATTTACAAGTTTTTTGTTTGAGCCTGTTGTCGTTTGACATAACGATACGGTATCGGTCAGGTTCATGACGATATTATTGGATTTTAAACAAATTTAGTGAAAAATAATATATAATTATTATTTTTAAATTTTCTGTTATAAAAATTCTTATTGAAAAATTTAATTTTTATGCTACAACATGATTATACTCAGGGATAGTTGGAATATAATAAGGGGTTTATAAATATGGCAAATTATGCAAATGTTTTATCGCTTTTAGAAGGGCAAACAATTAATTATAGTGAAAAAATCGCTCTTGCGACCAAAACCAAATTCGGTTGGAAAGAGTTTTCTTATAAAGGTTTGGGTTTATTGACACGTAAACTTGCATATTATTTGATTAACGATTTACAGGTTAAAAAAGGCGAAAGGCTTGCATTTCTTTCCGAATCCAAACCGGAAATCGGTGCCTGTGTATTTGCTTCAATTATCTCCGGCATGATTACTGTTCCGTTGGATAATAAATTAACAATTTACGAATTGACGTCAATTCTTTCTGATTGCTTACCTACTGTTTTGATGGTTTCTCAGGCTAATATTGACAAGGCTTTAGAACTTAAAAAGAATATTGAGTCAATTAAAACGGTAATTATTATGGATGAACCGACTTACAATTCGAGTTTGCCTTGCTTGCATACTCTTCCTGATAATTTTGATTGCAAGTGGAAACACAGATCTTCTAAATCTACCGCACTTATTATCTATACATCAGGTACAACCGGTGCACCAAAAGGGGTTGAAATTTCGTTTAAAAACTTGTTATGTCAACTCCAAGATTTGAAAGTGCCTTTAAAAATGGTTATATCAAGATTTAAAGATAAATCGAATGTTAATGTGCTTTCTATTTTGCCAATGAATCATTTGTTTGAATTAACCATCGGATTTTTAACTTTCTTGAACTTCGGTTTCTCTGTGTATTACGCTCAAAGTCTTAAACCGAAAGATATTTTATCAATTATGCAGGAAAAGAAAATCAATTTCATGATTGTTGTTCCTGCGTTTTTAAAACTTTTAATGATGTCTATTCAGTCAGAAATTAAAAGCATGCCTGTAGCAAAAAGAGCAATCTTCAACGTAATGTTTAAACTTGCAAAATTCATGCCAAAAAAAGTAAAACGACTAATGTTTAAACCAATTCATGATAAATTTGGAGGTAAATTCCTGCAATGTATCTCAGGTGGAGCACCGCTTGACGTTTCGGTTGCGAAATTCTTTGACAGAATAGGTATTGTTATTTATCAAGGTTACGGCTTGACGGAAACAAGTCCTGTTGTATCTGTTAACACCGGTGATATGAAACACATGGATTCTGTCGGTAAACCTTTAGGTTCTTATGAATTAAAAATTGATGAAAATACCGGAGAATTACTGCTTAGAAGTGATTGTGTTATGAAAGGTTATTATAATAAGCCTGAAATGACTGCCGAAGTTATAGACAAAGATAATTGGTTCCATACGGGTGATATCGCTAAAATTGACAAGGAAAACAATATTTATATTACAGGCAGAATTAAGAACATGATTGTTCTTAACGGCGGTAAAAAAGTTTTCCCTGAAGAAGTTGAGGCAGTTCTTGAAAAATCAGAATTCTTCTCTGAAGTTTGTGTTATGGGATCTACCAGAACAAGCGGCTCAAAAGACGGTACGGAAGAAGTCATGGCTGTTATTGTTCCAAAAGATAATATACTCGAACAATTCAAGGATAACGATGCTGCTCTTAATGAGTTTGTAAGAAAAGAGGTTAAAACTTTATCTACACACTTGACTCATTACAAACGTCCAAATAACGTTGTAGTGTTGAAAGAGGCTCTTCCAAAAACTACAACAAGAAAAGTTAAAAGAAAAGATGTTAAAGAACTTGTTGCGGCATTGTAATTATTTGATATAATAAATTCGAAGATAATGTTTGGAGATTAAAAATGGATATACAAAGCAAAACAGTGCAAAAACCTATTATGAGTCAGGCAGATTATAACAAGATTATAAGTTATGTTCCTACCGTTATAGAGGCGTCCTCTCGCGGAGAAAAGTCTTTTGATATTTTTTCAAGATTGTTAAGAGAAAGAATTATTTTCTTAGGCGAGGCGATTGATGACGATGTAGCAAATTCTGTTGTTGCTCAGTTGTTATTGCTTGATAGTGAAAATCCCGAAAAAGATATTATGATGTATATTAATTCTCCGGGCGGTGTAATTACGGCTGGCATGGCAATTTATGACACAATGCAGTTAATTAAAGCCGATGTTTCAACTATATGTTTGGGAGAAGCAGCATCAATGGGCGCTTTCTTGTTATGTTCAGGTGCTAAAGGTAAGCGTATGGCATTGCCAAGCGCAAGAATTATGATTCACCAACCTCTTGGCGGTGCTCAGGGTCAGGCTACGGATATTGAATTAGAGGCGAAAGAAATTTTGAGGATGAAAGACATGCTCATCTCTATTATTGCCGAAAATTCAGGTCAAGATTATAAAAAAGTTCAGGAAGATTGTGAAAGAGACCACTATCTTTCCGCTCAAGAATCTGTTGAATACGGTTTAATTGATAAGGTAGTTTTGCCTGAACACAACTAGGGTTTTAAATTTATCAATCATGTCAAAACCATGATGCAGTCTGCGTTTGGGTCATGTTTACTTTGTTAATATTTTGTTACAATCATGTAATAAAATGAGCAATTTTTCATGTCCAAAATACTTTATAAACATGTAAGGTTAAAATAAACGGTTAAAACGGTAGGTGCATTATGGGTTGCTTATTTTTAAGTACGGTAAGATTACATTCAATCATTCACGAGAAATCAAAAATCAACTTAAAGTTGAATGAATTGCATGAAGAGTTGATGGATTTACAAAATTACTCAGCAACTATTTCAAACGGTTCAATTACGATGAACGATGTTGCAAATGCTCCTGCATCAATATTCTCTCGTTTAATGAACTTTATGAATTATTCAACAAACACATCAATGCAAGGTGCGCAAAATATGTTTACGCAGTTCTCAGCAATGGGACAAATGCCTGTATTTGGTGATGCGGCAACACAATTAAACTATCAAAACAGTTTGTTCCAAGGATTTTATAAACAACAAATGGATAACTGCATCAAGGTAGAAACGAAGTTGTTAAATGCAAAAGAAACAAAAATTCAACAAGAAATAAACAAATTACAAACAAGATTGTCAATGTTAGAAAGCGAACAAAATTCTTGTGAAAGCGCACAACAACAATCAGCGCAAAAATCTGCTCCTAACTACATGGCATAATAAATTGGATTTGTAATAAAAAAATGATTTTAACCAATCAAATAACCAACCAAAATTAACCAATAACCTTTTGGGGACAAGATATTGTCCCCCTTTTTATTTTTGGGGTTGAAGTTTTTTAATACGTGATGTATAATAATGAAGTAACCAACAAATTGGAGGATAAACTTATGAACAACTTTTTAACCCGACTCGGGGGGGGGGGCGTTAGGTTCCAAAGGTAGACAAGGAGCGTACAAGAGCCAAAATGGCACTGATTATAATACGTATGTCATTGCGAGGAGCACGAAGTACGACGTGGCAATCCCGAACGCACTTAATACCCGTCATTCCGAACTCGTTTCGGAATCTGTTAAAGCCGTGTCACAAAAACAGACCCTGATGTCTAACGACGACAGGCTTACACAATTTTTGAAGATGCTGAACCGAGTGACAAAGGGAACATCTGAGCCTAATTTGTCAGGGATGCTGAAACAAGTTCAGCATGACAATGTTGGCGAAGATTGTGACCCTGTCTGCGAAGCTCAGCATGACAAAAATTGGTTCGCTTTGTCCCAAGTTCAGGGTGACAAAATGAGGCTCGCAATAACATATAAAAAATGCGCCTTTACTTTAGCAGAAGTCCTGCTCACAATCGGCATCTTGGGCGTGGTATCGGCAATGACAATCCCGACGTTGATGCAGAGAATTGATGAGCGAGAAACAATTTCACGCCTGCAAAAATTTTATTCGGCAATGGAAAATGCCGGAAGATTAGCTGTTGCAGAGTATGGAACGATTGACAAATGGGGTTTAGTAGGAGATTTAACTTCCTCACAAAAAGTTGATATATTTTGGGATAGATATTCTAAATATCTAAAAGTTCAAAAAATATACAAATATGATGAACGTCCGACAAACGAAGATATTACGCCGACATTTTTAGGTGGTGGTACCGCGTGGGATAGTTTAAAACGACACTTTATTATATTAGCAGACGGAGTGATGATTCGTTCATCATGGGCGTCAGATGCTATGATTGCGTGTTATACGACTAACAATCGTCCCATAGAATCAACTTGCGGAGAATTTTCAGTAGATGTAAACGGAGATAAAGGCCCAAATCAAGTCGGGAAAGATATTTTTATTTTCTCAATAACCCGAAACGGTGTAAGGCCGCATGGTTCACCTCTGGTTAATAATTCAGATTACAACAGATCTTTTGCAGGGTATTGCAAAAAGGATGATTCAAATCTAAGTATGAACGGTTATGGTTGTGCCGCATGGATACTCTATAAAGGCAATATGGATTATTTAAAATGTGATGACCTTACTTGGGACGGCAAAAATAAATGTAACTAAAAAGTATTGTCATATACGAAATTATATGCGGGCAGTATAAACTGTTCGCATTTTCTCTTTATATTCAAGGGGGACTTTACTTTTTTAGAATGTTTGTATATAATAAACACAGTAAAATTTTACGGGATAAAAATGGACGAGATAGGCAGGTTAATATACAGCATAGCAATAATAGGTTTCCTATTATTAATGAACGGATTTTTCGTTGCTGCTGAAATTTCAATAATCAGTGTAAGACGTACAAGACTTGAACAACTCATGAATGAGGGTAATTTGTCAGCGTCTTTGGCAATGGATGCCATAAAAGAGGTTAATAAATTCGTTGCCGCTGTTCAACTTGGCGTAACAATCGCAAGTATCGGGCTTGGTTGGGTCGGCGAGGCAACTATTGCAAAATTGATTAATCCGCTCTTTGATTTCTTGCCGGCTGTTTGGCAGGCCGGTGCTACGCATTCGATTTCAACTGCTATTGCTTTCGTTTTGATTACCGTAATGCATGTTGTTATTGGAGAATTGGTTCCAAAATCTATTGCCTTGCAATATCCCGAACAAACTTCGTTAATCGTTGCTTGGCCTATGAAAGTCGTTTTTAAAGTGTTTGCTCCGTTTGTATATATTCTTAACGGAATTGGAAACGGTATTTTAAGACTAATCGGTATAAAAGTCCAAAATACGACCCCTTTGGCTCATTCGGTTGAAGAACTTGACATGATTGTTAACGCTAGTTATGACGAGGGGGTTCTGAACGAAACCGAAAAAGATATGCTGCATAATGTGTTTAAATTTTCTGATTTGCAAGCAAAACAGGTTATGATTCCAAGAACGGACGTTGTTTCTATTCCGTCTGACATAACTTTCGAAGAGTTGACTAAAATAACTTCAGAGGCTCAATATACACGATATCCCGTTTATGAAAACACTTTGGACAATGTTATCGGAATTATTCATATTAAAGATATTTATTCGCTTTTGCAAAAACATGAACAGTTTGCTTTAAAGAAAATTTTGCGTCCGGTAATGTTGGTTCCCGAAACAATGACTATGGATAAGTTGGTTTTGGAATTTAAAAAAAGTCATGGACAACTTGCAATCGTTGTTGATGAGTTTGGAGGAACTTCCGGCATAATTTCGCTGGAAGATGTTTTGGAAGAAATTTTTGGTGAAGTGCAAGACGAATTTGATGAAGAAGAGGCTGACATCAAAAAAATTGCCGAGGATACTTATTCTGTTAACGCTATGTTAAGACTTGACGAGTTGGCAGAATATTTTCAAGAAGAACCGATTGAGGACGATGATGTTGATACAATCGGCGGTTTGGTTGTTAAAAATCTTGGCAGAATTGCGCAGGTTGGGGATACAACGGTTATCAACGATATGACATGCCGCGTTGAAGAAGTTGACGGTGCAAGAGTTACAAAACTTTTAATCGAAAAAGAACCAAAAACTGAGGAAAGCGAAGTTAATTAGAGAGTGTTTATACTAAAAAATGCCGTTATACGCGAGGGAGAAAGACAGAAAATCCAAGACAATCCCGAACGTGATGAGATTGCCGCGGACTTTAGTCCTCGCAATGACAAATATAGTGAACACTCTCTAATCATTAATAAATTTGTTCCAGTTTTTTTCAAAATCTTTGATTTGTTTATGAGCGTCGAGAACATCATCACAGCTTATTGGCGGTGTATTTCTGATGTCGTTTAAAATTATTTCCGCATCGTTCTCAGATGTTTTTTCGGTAAGTTTCAAAAAAGCGGTGCCAAAATCTTTTCCGCACTTTTGACATGTAAGATGAATAACATTGTAGTTTCCGTCTTGAGTAATAAATTTTACCGAACTTTCGTCAAAATCAGATTTACATTGAGAACAACAGAGGTTTTTTAGCAACAAAGAAATATTTTTTTTCATAGTTATATTTTATCAAAAAAACGTTTAAAAAAAATAAAATAGGGAATAGTATATACGTCAAGATAAGGAGATGTTCCCATGGACGTAATTAATTTAGTTTTGTTTGGATTCATCGTTTATGCAACGTTGGTTGCAATTCCCGGCTTATATGACTTTTACAAAGCACACTAATTAATTGGAGGATAGACCTATTTCTTTATTTGTTGATACTCATCATTGCAAACATGAGCATGGAAAATTGCATACTTTTTTAGACGATTATTCTCATCTTAATCGGGAGTTTGAATATTTTCACCCAAAACACGATGAAGAATGTTGTGATGAGTGTGAATTTTGTCATTGTGACCATGAACCGTCGGTTTTAGACGCAATGCATGCGGATTCTGCTGCCGAATCTAACGCAAGAGGTTTTGCCTGCGTCGTTGGTTTTCTTTTTGGGGTTCGCTCATAAATTGAATTACTATTTGGAACGGACTCGGCATAAAAACAGTTACTTCATTCCGAGTTTTATTCCGTCTATCATGTATTGAAGTTTTTCAAGTGCTTTTTTATCATTTATGGAATCTATGGCAATTTCTACAAATTTTGAATATGTTTCATTTTGTGCAACTTGCTTGAATTTATCTATTATTCGTAAAAGAGTTTTATCTTTAGAGATTTTATTATCGTTTAAGTCAAAATCAAATAATTCTTTTGGTGTTATGCCTAGAGCAACACATATTTTTTCCAAAGTTTTTGACGTTGGAAAATGTTCTCCGGTTTCAATTTTTGATAGTTGTCTAGGATAAATATCTATCATTTCCGATAGTTTTTCTTGCGTCAAATCTTTGGATTTTCGTATTAATTTTAAATTTTGTCCAAAGGCTTTTTTAAGATTAAGCATATATCCACTCTTTTAGCAATTATAAATTACTATTCGGAAAATCTTAATGTCGTTTAATGACTAATAATTTTATATAATCATATTGACATAGTTGTTTTACGACTATATAATATTTTTCGTAAAAGGATTTGTCGTGAAAAATAAAACTTTAAAATGCTATCTATATTATGTGTTGGCAATGGTTTTGCTAGGTAAAAGCAAAGAATTTTATCGAAAAAAATACCTTATATTAAAACATGAATTAATTTTAGAGGAGTATATTAATGACTGATTTTTCAATTATTATGGCAAGTTATAATTATGAAAAGTATATTGAAGAAGCAATTAATAGCGTTATAAACCAAACATTTAAGAATTGGGAACTTATTATCGTTGATGACGGTTCAAGTGATAATTCGATTGAAAAAATAAAAAAATATTGTGATATTGATGAGAGAATAAAATTTTATACGCATCCGAACAATGTTAATAAAGGATTGGGTGAAACCATAAAACTCGGTTTTGAAAAAGCCAACGGAGAATGGATTGCTTTTTTGGAATCTGACGATGTTTTAAAACCGGAAACTTTAGAAAGAAGAAATTCAATAATTAAATCTTATCCGCAAGTCAATTTTATATTTAACGATATTGAATTATTTGGAAATGATTATTACATTCGTGTTTTTGAAAATAATTTTAATAAAATACGAAAAATCTTAGATAATACTAACTTTCCTTGTAACGTTATGAAATTTTTAGAAAAAAAGAATATCGTTCCGACATTTTCGTGTGTAAGCATAAAAAAAGATGAATTGTCAAAATGTGATTTTAACAGTCCTGTGGATGCTCTTTTGGATTATTTTTTATGGGTTCAAATTGCAAGAGAAAATAAGTTTTATTATTTGAATGAAAAATTAACTTTTTGGAGAATACATTCAAAAAGTTATATAAATAGCTATACGAAAGATAAAAAGCAAAAATTTGAAATGAAAATAAAATTAAATAATATGTTTGCAAATCATTATAAATATAATTTTTTAAAATATATTATTTGTAAAATTATTGTTATAAAAAATGTGATAAAAAAGAGGTTTACTAAGTGAAAAGACTTGCTATTTTTGCACATTGGGATAAAGATTCTTTAATAGAAGATTATGTGTTGCAATATTTAAAAGGTTTAAAATCTGTTGCAGAAAAAATTATTTTTGTATCAGATTGTGATATTAAACAACTTGAACAAAAAAAACTTGATGGTTTAGCAGATTATGTGATAGCCAAACAACATGGTGAATATGATTTTGGATCTTATAAAAGAGGATTTTTATATGCTCAAGAGAATAATTTTCTAAACGATGTTAATGAATTAATTTTAGCAAATGATAGTTGCTATGCTCCTTTATTCCCTTTAGAGGATATGTTTAATGAAATGTCCGAGAAAACAAATTTTTGGGGAATTATAAAACATTCCTATTGTGACAGAGAACACTTACAATCTTTTTTTATTGTTTTAGATAATAATGTTTTTAATAGCATAGCATTTAGAAATTTTATAAATTCCGTATGCAAACAAAATTCTAAATGGGATGTTATTTCAAAATATGAGGTTGGTCTAACAGAAACATTAGTATCTGCCAAATTTTCTTACTCAGAATACTGTAAGGGGTATGACCTTTTATTCGGTCCTCCAAATTTTTATTGGAAAAAACTTATTAAAATAAATAAAAATCCTTTTTTAAAAACAAGTTTAATTCGACTTAATAATTCAAATAAAATATATCCTATCGGATGGAAACGGTTTCTGAAAAAATATACTAATTATCCCGTAGAACTCATTGAAAAGGACTTGTTGAGAAATCAAAAAAGTTTGTCAATCATTAATCATATTTTATTATGTCTTAATTCGTTAAGACGTTCCGTAATTAAAATTCATTTTAATACCGGAGAAATTGTTTTTTGTGAAAAAATTTTAAAATTGAAAGGAAAAAAATAAATGCAATTTGAATTTGGACAAAAAGTTATTGATATTTTAAGAGGCAAAAAACCAAAAGTTTATACTATAAGTGCCAGCAGAAGAAGAGCCAAAAAACTTATTCAAAACAAAAATATTGACAAAAAACAGAATTTCTCTATTATTATAACCACTTATGATAAACGATTTGAAAAATATCTTATCCCTTTAATAAAGAAAATAAGAGAAGATTTTAAGGGTGAAATTATTCTTACAATAAACGGGAATTACGATGAAACTTTCAATGAAGAATACCGAAAAAATCTTTGTCAATTTTTGAGTACTGTTGACAATGTGTATCCTATATTTTTTACGGAATTTAGAAGTCTCGGAAAAATGTGGAACTGCGGAATAATAAATTCATCAAAGGATAATGTTTTGGTTCTTAATGATGATTTAATTATTACGGACAAATGTTTTTGGGATGATTTGGAAAATGCTATTATTCAATCAAACGAACATTCTTTTAAAATAAACGGTTCATGGTCGCATATTTATTTCACAAAACAAGAGGTTGATGACATCGGATATTTTGATGAAAGATTTTTGAGTATAGGGTGGGAGGATAATGATTTTGAATCAAGGTATTATCTTAAATATAATAAATTTTTGAACTGTATTAACGGAATAAGGGGAATAGATAATGTTTCTGACGAGGAAGATTGTTGTGTAAATCAAAAATCAACAGGAGAAGATAAGTATAGTTTGTTTAACAGAAGATTTTATGAAAACAAGTATGAGTCTACGCTTACCAAAAGAGTTATACAGATAATTCCTGATGAGCAACAATATCCTTATGAAAAGTTTTACAGAGAACACAAGGCAGAATTGTAATTTCTGTAATAATTGTAATTATAAATAACAAACTCTATCTTATTTTAATCTTAAAATTAAAACCTAATATTGTTATTTCTTTGTATTTGTTATTTTTTGTAAAAACATTATCTATATTAATAATCAAATTCAACATTTTTACTATTTTTATCTTTATGATTTCTATTTTGTTTTTCGGGATAAGATATTTGTCTGATATTTTATAGTCATTAAATACTTTTAGAGATTGATATAAATTAACTTCCTCCAAATTTTTAGGATTGTGTCGACTATAGTCAAATTCTATTTTGGTCACATATTTATTAATCAAGGTTTCTTTTCTGTTTTGATAACTTATATCGTCCGCCTGAGCCAAAAATAATATATTGATACATGTATTTTTAAATCGGTTTTTTAATATTTCATAATTTTCAATAATTTCTGAATTACTTATATGATTTTTAGTGTCAGGATTTTCTATGTATACAAAAAGAACTGTATTTGCATTTTCTATTTGAGAAATTAATCTTTTTAT
Source organism: bacterium (assembly GCA_017476325.1). Lineage (GTDB taxonomy): Bacteria > Cyanobacteriota > Vampirovibrionia > Gastranaerophilales > Gastranaerophilaceae > QHMH01. The sequence goes on from JAFUZZ010000057.1 coordinate 18,589, forward strand.
TCGTCTGTTAAATTTTTCTTTTACTTTATCGTATTCTAAATCAAGAGATGAACATAAACTAAAATCATGATTGTAAATTATGCCGGTTTTTTGGTTAATATATATATCTCTCGGCTCAGGATATTTCCTTGTCCCAAAATATTCCAAATCCTCCTTATTAAACCAATTTTCAAAATTGTTAGTTAAAATCTTTACTCTTGTGTAAAAATCTCCTCCTGCCATCCAATCGTAAGGATATGAAAAGAATTGTAAACCGCTTTTTCTTAATGATTGTGTGCAACTGCAAAAAGCCCCTAAAGAAATATATAAATCAAATTCTTTCATTGAGTTTATTCTATTATAAAATTACTATTTTTTCAATATGTATTATGTTTTTACATTCTTTTGTGCTAAAATAAGACAAGAGAATGAGGAAGTAATTATTATGAAAATGTCAAAATTATTTGTACAAACCCTGAGAGAGTTCCCGTCCGATGCGGAAGTCGTTTCTCACAAAATGCTTGCACGCGCAGGTTATATTAAAAAACTTGCTCCGGGACTTTATTCCTTTATGCCTTTGATGTGGCGTGTTTTGAAAAAAATAGAAACCATTGTCAGAGAAGAAATGGACAGAGCAGGTGCTCAAGAGCTTCTTACCCCGTTTGTGCAACCTAAAGAACTTTGGGAAGAATCAGGACGTTGGGAAGCTTACGGAAAAGAGTTAATGAGGGTTATTGACAGGCATGATAAAGAAATGTGTCTTGCTCCGACTGCGGAAGAAGTTATTACCGCAATCGCTCGTGACGGGTTGAAATCTTATAAAAATTTGCCTTGCAATATCTATCAAATTCAAGATAAATTCAGAGACGAAGTTCGTCCGCGTTATGGGCTTTTAAGAGGACGTGAATTTATTATGAAAGACGCTTACAGCTTTGATACAGATGAAGCAGGACTTGAAAAAGAATATCAAAACATGGCTCAGGCGTATAAAAGAATTTTTGAACGCTGCGGACTTGAAACCAAAATGGTTCAATCCGATTCAGGTGCAATCGGCGGAAGTGTCAGCCACGAATTTATGGTTATCACAGATACTGATGCAGGCGAAAACGATGTTTTCTACTGCGAAGATTGCGATTATTCCGCTAATTCAAATCATGCCGTTTCAAAACTCCCTCCCGCTCAAACAGATGGCGGTTATTCAAAAGCGGAAGTTGTTGACACACCAAATACAACTTCAATCGAAGAGTTGTGCGAATTTTTAAAAATCCCTGCGACCGTAATTTTGAAAACACTTGTTTATATTGCGGATAAAAAGCCGGTTCTCGCCCTGATTAGAGCCGACAAGACGGTTGAAGAAACAAAGTTAATGAACGCTGTAGGAGCAATGGATATTAGAATTGCTACCGCTCCCGAAATTGAAGAATTAATGATTCAAAAAGGTTTTAATGCCGCAAAAGGCTTTATCGGTCCAAAAGGTATGGATGATGTTACAATCGTTGCGGATGAAACTGTTAAAGATTTGAAAAACTTTGTTGTAGGTATAAACGAGGCGGATAAACACCTTGTGGGTGCAAATCTTGGCGTAGATGTCAATATTGATAAGTTTGTTGATATTCGTCTTGTTGAGGCGGGAGAAATTTGCCCTCAATGCGGTAAAAAATTGAAAGTTACTCAAGGTATTGAAGTCGGTAATATTTTTAAACTCGGAACAAAATATTCAAAACCAATGAACGCCGTGTTTACAGATATTGACGGAAAATCAAAACCTTATGTTATGGGCTGCTACGGTATCGGAATTACAAGAACGGCTGCCGCTGCAATAGAAAGACATCACGATGATTTTGGTATCAAATGGCCTATGGCTATCGCTCCTTATCATGTAATCGTTGTACCTGTTAACGTTAAAGACGAACTTCAAACATCAACCGCACAAAAAATATATGATGAACTTTTGGCTAAAGGTGTTGAAGTTGTTCTTGATGACAGAGATGAACGTGCGGGCGTTAAGTTCAAAGATGCCGATTTAATCGGTTTCCCTTACAGAATTAATGTCGGAAAAACAATCAAAGACGGCAATGTAGAATTGAAAAACCGTACAACAGGCGAAACGGAAATTTTGACACCTGAAAAAGCGGTTGAAAAAATCCTGGAGGTTGTTCGTGCTTAGAATACTTTTAGCACTTGTAATAATTGCGGTTATTTACTTTATGAATCCATTGACAAAGATGGATTCGACAAAGTTGAATGAACAAAAGCAATCTGCGGTTGAACAGCAGGTCGACGCGGTTCAACAACAGGTTAACGAGGCAAAACGTATGGCACAACAAGAATATAATGAGGTGGAAGAAGAATAATGACAGATTGTATTTTTTGTAAAATTATAAACGGGGAAATTCCGTCAAAAAAAGTTTATGAAAACGATTTTGTTTTTGCGTTTGATGATATTAATCCAAAAGCAAAGGTTCATACGCTTGTTGTTCCAAAAGTTCACGTTGAGTCATTGAACGAACTTGAGGATGAAAAAATTATGGCGGAAATCCTAAAAGGGGTTAAAGAAGTTGCCAAGATTAAAGGTGTAAAATCATACAGATTACAGGTGAATACAGGAAAAGCAGAGGGGCAGGAAGTTATGCACTTGCATTTTCATGTGCTGTCTAATACAGTTGAAAGGAAAGAAAATTAATGGAAAAATTTTATAAAGAGATTACTCCTGACGGATTTGGAATAGCTATAAGAGAAAAAGAAGTTTTATTTTCGGATAATTCTCCGTACCAAAAGGTTGAAATTATTGACAGTGAGTCAAAGCTGGGTAAAATATTGACTCTTGATGATTTAATGATGACAACCGAGGGTGATGAGTTTTTTTATCACGAAATGATTACACACATTCCGATGATGAACCACAAAGAGCCAAAAACTGTTCTTGTAATTGGCGGGGGAGACGGAGGAACGGTAAGAGAAGTTTTAAAACACGATACGGTTGAAAAAGTCGTTTTATGCGAAATTGACGGAATGGTTATTGAAGTATGTAAAAAATATTTGCCGACAATAGCGTGTCAGTTGGATAATCCTAAGTGTGAAATTTTGGTAGAAGATGCGATTGAATACATCAAAGATAAAAAGGACATGTTTGATATTGTGTTGATAGATTCAACCGATCCAATCGGACCGGGAGAGGGGTTATTTACGGAAGAATTTTATACAAATGTTAAAAACTCAATGAAAAAGGGCGGAATTTTGGCTGTGCAATCAGAGTCGCCGATTGCACAATCAGAAAATGTTACAAAGATGTACAAACTTTTGAGAAAAGTATTTCCTATTTGCAAAGCGTACTCATCAAATATTCCGACATATCCGGGCGGATATTGGACGTGGGCATATTGTTCGGTTGATGTTGAACCGCTTTCATACATTGATGAAAGACGTTGTGAAGAGATTACCAAAACTTGCAAGGTTTATAACAAAGAGTATCACTTGGCAAGATTTGCACTTCCGAATTACATAAAAAACTTGGTCGGTTAACAACGGAGGGCATTGCCCTCTGTTTAGTTTTTATAATGACTTATAATAAATTTTAAAATTGCAAAATAAAATCTATATATTGTATAAAACAGTATATCTGATGTGGATAAAAATATATAATTAACCTAAACTTCTAAATATGAAAGATGAAGAAATTTTAATTGAATTTGGACGAAATTTAAAAGCAGAACGGGTTAGACAAAACTTGAACCAAGAAGAATTAGCAGAAAAATCCGAAATTCCTCATTTTCAATCTGTAGGAGAAATTGAACGTGGGGAAGTTAATACCTCTCTTATTAGGATTGTTCATATATTAAAAGCTCTAAATTTGAAATTTGAAAATTTATTTGATATTAACAAAATATAATAATTTACACCACAGCACCGCCGAGGGTAATTTTTGAAGAGGCACTCTTTGAATCAACAGTTGATTTTGCAAGTTCTAATACAAAATTTATTGACTCAACATCTCTTGCGATTGCATCTTTTATATCTAAAATTTCATCTATGCTTAGACTTTGTACTTTTGCGTCAGAATTGTTGTACAAAAATCCGTTAAAATATTCTTGTGATTTTGCGTCATATCCGGGCATTTTTAACTTCATGGCGTACCATTTATAAAATTGTTGGATGAACCAAAAAGTGTCGCATTCTTTTTCGTCCAATATAAACATTGAATCTGTTTTTACAGCAGGTTTGTGATTGATAACAAGATTAAGTGTCAATGCCCTTAATCCTGTGGCTTCAGGTACAAAACCTATTTCCTGTGAAATTGAACCAAAAAGTTTTTGAGCGTTTTTAAATTTGTAAACTTTTGTTCCTTTTGCCTCAATAAATTTAATCAATTTATCAGGGTTATTGTTGCATTTTTTAAGAATTGTTTTTACATCGCTTTCGAGTTTTTGTTTTTTTGCATCGAGTTTTGAGTTTAAAGAAAGCGTTGCTCCAAAACCAATAGAGTTAGCTCTTTTATTAGTTTTAGGATTTAAAATTTTATTTTGTTGTTCGATTAAAAAGTTAATAAAATTTTGCATGCTTAATTACTCTTACTTATATAAAAACAAATAGGCGGAAAATATTGCGTTTTATTGTAAAAATATTTAAACAAGTGGATAAAAACTTAAAAACAAGGACTTGAAATTTTTGAAAAATAGTTTATAATAATAATGTTAAAATTAAAAACAGATTCCGATGTCTAACGACGACAGGCTCACACAAAAAATTTAAGATTCTGAAATAAATTCAGAATGACAAATTTTTTGGTTCGCTTTGTCACAAGTTCGGAATGACGGGTACCTGTCATCCTGAATTTATTTCAGGATCTGTACCCTGAGAGTCAC
>JAFUZZ010000058.1 GCA_017476325.1 bacterium
ATATGTATGTTCTGTGTTCAATGTGGAATTGGAACTCCATCCGTCACCCTGAACTTGTTTCAGGGTCTGTTTATTTGACGCACGGGTAACAGATTCTGAACCCGCCTGCGGCGTTTCAGAATGACAGGTTTTTGATGCCCCATTAGAATTTTCAAGAGCAAAATCCGCTCCCTGACTACCTTTGGAACCTAACGCCCCCCCCCCCTGCTCGGGTCATTAATTTCTTCATGGTTTTCTCCTTTGTTTTTTGATAACAACTATCATTATACACTATGTTTCAAAATTACGCAACCCCTTGTTTGAAAATGTTTGAGAAATTTTAATTCTTAGGACTTTTATTTTTTATATTTTTTTGGTATCTTTTTAATGTAAAGAAAGAGGTTAAATTATGTTAAGAACCGGTATCGTAGGGCTTCCAAATGTCGGAAAATCAACACTTTTCAATGCACTTACAAGCGCAAAAAACGCTCAGAGCGCAAATTATCCGTTTTGTACCATTGAACCAAATGTAGGGGTTGTAAACGTTCCAGACGAAAGACTTTACGTTCTTCAACCGCTTGTTAATACAAACAATGTTATTCCGACTACGATTGAGTTTGTTGATATAGCCGGACTTGTCAAAGGCGCAAGCAAAGGCGAAGGGCTCGGGAACCAGTTCATACACAATATTCGCGAAGTTGATGCAATAATTCAGGTTGTAAGATGTTTCGACGATGCAAATACTATCCACGTTGCAGGAAAGGTTAATCCGCTCGATGATATTGAAACAATTAACACGGAACTTGCTCTTGCCGATTTGTCAACCGTTGAAAAACGTCAGGCTAAAGTTTCTAAATTGGCAAAATCAGGAAACAAAGATGCCATTCTCGAAAATAATGTTCTTGAAAAACTTAATGAACTTCTTTCCAAGGGAACTTTTATTAACGTTAAAAATGAATTTAATGAAGATGAACAAGAGGTCGTTAAAACACTACATCTGATGTCAACAAAACCGATTATTTATTGTGCGAATGTTTCAGAATACGATTTAAAAGACGGTAACGACTATACAAAACAAGTCGAAGAATACGCAAAAACACATTGTGCTGAGGTTGTCCGAGTTTCCGCAAAAATAGAATCCGAACTTGCGGAACTTGGTAAAGACGAGGCTCAAGAATATTTGGAAGAACTCGGAATAGAAGATTCAGGCATCGACAGAATGATTAAGGCTGTGTACAATCTTTTAAACTTAAGAACATTTATTACCGCAGGAGAAATGGAAGTTCGCGCATGGACAATTCCTGCCGGAGCAAAAGCACCGCAGGCTGCCGGTGTTATTCATACGGATTTTGAAAAAGGATTCATTAAAGCAGAAGTTACGGCATATAAAGATTTTGTTGAATGCGGTTCTTATACGGCTTGCCGCGATAAAGGCGTGACTCGTATGGAGGGAAAAGATTATGTCGTTCAAGATGGTGATATAGTTCATTTTAGGTTTGCAAACTAATGCTCAGACAATTTACTCCTGTTTTACTTTTAACTGTTTCTAATATTTTCATGACGTTCGCATGGTATGGTCATTTAAAATTTAAAGGGACCGCTCTGTGGATTGTTATTCTTGTAAGCTGGGGGATTGCTCTTCTTGAATACTGTTTTCAAGTCCCCGCTAACAGAATTGGACATGAATACTTTGACGCGGCACAACTTAAAACAATGCAAGAAGTGATTACGTTAATTGTTTTTTCCGTTTTTTCAGTACTTTATCTTAAAGAAAGCCTGAAATGGAATTATATTGTAGGCTTTTGTTTTATTATTCTTGCTGTATTTTTTGTTTTTAAAAAATGGTAAATCTACATCGCATTATCACTGTAGTGACGATTTGCCAGCAAATGTAAAAGCATCCGGGGTAATTTTATTTGGATTAATATTTTTAAATAACCCGCATGTTTGAATTTCTTTCATATAAACTTCCGAACAATGAATTCCTCCGTCAAGATTAAATAACGTCGAAACGGATTGAGCGGCTGAGATATAACCGTATTTTTGTTGGTTGTATGTTTGCGCGCGGTTAGAAAATTCTTCTGAATTTAAATTAAAATCCCGAAAGATTATATTTATTTGTTTTACAAAACTCTGTGTCATTAATATCAAGTTTATGAGAGGTTATAAAATCTTCAAAATGTTCAATTTTTTCGGAAGCTTCGTTATATATAAGATTTCCGCCTCGAAGATTGGAACAAGTTGCCGAAGTTAACGCCATTAATCCCAAAATTGCACCTTTAACAATGTGTCTAGGTTTCGCCAGATGTTTCATTTGCGGAGTTATTGTTTTCCCAAAAGAACAATTTTTATATTTATATAAATTATTATTATAAGAACTATTCAATTTTACTGGAGATAATTGCATATATATAGTCTCGATAAAATATTATTTTTTAAATAAATTAAGATGTTTATTAATTAACAAATGTAAAAGCGTATGCGGAGTAATCTTATTTGCATTTACCTTTTCAAAAACTCCTTGATCCTGAATCCCTTTTACATAGGATTCTGAGCAGTGTAAACCTCCGTCAATATCAATTAGAGGAAACACAGTTTGTATTGCGGAAATATATCCGTAAGGTTCCCCGATAAAATTAACCATGTTTTTGGAAAATTTTTCTTCGTCAATATCAAAATCACGCATAAAAATAATATAATTTCTTTTAGTCGTTTTTAAATAAGTTTTCAAATCTTCGCTATGAGTACATGGTTGATCATCAACCTGAAGTCTTTTGAAGGTTCCGTCAACATCTTTATATATCGGTGCAGCATGTGACGGTATGTGTTCATAGTTGCACTTAGATGTATTTGTATATTTTCTTATTGTTTTGGATATTTTTGAATCATCTTTATCAAAAATACAAGAGCCGGTTAATTTATCGGCATTATCATCAATCCATTTATCTATACCGTATTGTTCAATATATCGTCTGTCATGACAGCTATACAAATTATAATCATTAGTCATAATTTCTTCACCGTCGGTTGATATATTATATTTCTTTTTGAAATCTTTTACGTCCTCTATTCGTTCTGTTTCTTCATCATAAATAAAATCACCGCCTCTGATTGTTGCACAGGATGATGCGACTAAAGCCGCCAATCCTACCAACATAGACTTTACGGCTTTGTTTTTGAAATTTCGTTTATTACTTGAAACAAAAGTATCAGCATTATCAAGAACCTTTAAAACAGGCTTTGGAGTATAATTAACCTTTGTATGTTTACAAATAGTACCTGAAGACATTTTTGGAATTTGAGTTACTATAGACATATAATACTACCTAACTAACACTACACTTACAATATAAATAAAAAAAGTAAAAAAAAATTGCTAAACAAAAACCTTTAAAATAAATTTTGTTACAATTACTTAAACTTTTTCATCATTTGCATAGCTTTAGCCATATCAGCAATCGAACCCGGGGTTGGCAAGTGTTTCATTTTATTTTTCAAACCGTTCATGCCTTTCATCATTTGACGCATTTGTTCAAATTGTTTAATAAAAATATTTATGTCATGCAAGTTCATGCCGCAGCCTTTTGCAATTCTTTTTTTGCGGCTTGTATCAATAAGCATGGGGTTATTTCGTTCTTGAGGAGTCATACTTTGAATAAAGACTTCAATACGCTTTAATTCTTTTTCACCATGGTGCGAAATTAATTCTCTATCTTCTTTTTTAAGCCCGGGAATAGGGAGCATTCCCAAAAGTTGGTCAATAGAGCCAAAGGCTTTCATTTGTTTTTGCATCGCGAGAAAATCATCGTACGTAAATTCCGCTTTTTTCATTTTTTCTTGAAATTTAAGCGCTTGTTCCTCGTCAAAAACTTCCTGAGCGCGTTCCACAAGAGAAACTATATCTCCCATGCCTAAAATTCTTGTAGCCATTCTTTCGGGATAAAAATCTTCAAGTGCATGTAATTTTTCACCCGTACCCGTAAGTTTAATTGGTTTTCCTGTAGAGAACACAACCGAGAGCGCAGCACCGCCGCGAGAATCACCGTCAAGTTTTGTAAAAACAAGCCCCGTAATATCAAGTTGTTCATTAAAATCTCTTGCAATATTTACAGCCTCTTGTCCCATCATAGAGTCTATTACGAGTAATTTTTCATGTGGTTTAAAGGTTCTGTCAATAATTAACAATTCCGCCATCATATCAGTATCAATTTGTAAACGACCGGCAGTATCAAGAATTAAGACATTATAGCCTTTTTCTTTTGAAAGATTTATTGCATTTCTAACAATTTGTTCCACATTGGTATTGCCATCTTCGGTGTAAACGTCGACGCCTATTTGTTGACCCAGAGTTTGAAGTTGTTTAATAGCGGCAGGTCTGTAGACATCGCATGCAACCAAAAGCGGGTATTTACCTTCTTTTTGTAATTTTACGGCAAGTTTAGCGGAGGATGTTGTTTTACCTGACCCTTGAAGCCCAAGCATCATAACCAGCGTCGGATGTCCTGACAAATCCAGAGGAGAAATATCCTCTCCCAAAATTTTAATCAGTTCGTCATGAACGATTTTTACAAGTTGTTCTGATGGATTAACCCCTTGCAAAACATTTTCGCCCTTTGCTTTTTCTCTTATGTTGTTAATAAATTCTTTAACAACTAAGAGACTCACATCAGCCTCAAGCAAAGCACGACGAATTTCACGCAGAGTTTCCTGCATGTTTTCTTCCGTAAGAGAAGAATTCTTGGATGTTTTTCGTATAATCTCTTGTAATCGTTCGGAAAGTGAATCAAACATACAACTATATTATTATAGAAAAATTTTTGTGTAAAGTCCCTTGATGAGAATAAAATTCGATTTTATACTTTCTATCTAACCTTATTTTCTTTGCCTTTTAGGTAATCTTTTATAATTGACAATATTTTGAAAATACATTATTATACGTTTATCTCGTACATTTAAGTTTTGAATACAGGCTAAAGATTTTAATTGATATTTTGACTAACTTTTAAGAAAGGAGGTTCGAAATGTTAGTTGAAATCAACGAAGAAGAACTAGCACTTGTAGTAGCACTAGTTCTTGCACTAAAGAATCTTTTTAATTAAAGGTTCGCAGGTGATGGGTGTTCACGTCACCCTTGCCTGTATTCATATTATAAACCATGTCCGTAGTTTTTCAAGTCTAATTGTTACAAAAATTTATCTTTCTACCTAACCTTATTTTCTTCGCCTTTTAGCAAGCGTTGAATATTTTGACGGTGTAAATAGGTTATATAAACAGCACCGATTAAACAATAGATTACGTATGCAATCGGCTGATTAAATAAATACATTAAAATAGGGGATAAACAAAGAGCAATAATCGACCCCAAAGAAACATATCTTGAGATGTAAGTAATTACAGCCCAAATCGCCGCAATTATGAGTCCGACCTGCCAATTTAACGCCAAAATTGTTCCTACTCCGGATGCAACAGATTTTCCTCCCGTAAAATTAAGAAAAATTGATTTACTGTGTCCCAAAATTACAGCCACAGCACATAAAACAGGGATTAAACCAAGGTCTCTAAACCCTGACGCAAAAAAACATGCCAACACAACAGGTAAAGCTCCCTTTAAAGCATCAAGCAGCAGTACAATAAAAAACCATTTTTTGCCCATTACACGTTTTACATTCGTTGCGCCGGTTGAACCCGAACCTATTTTTCTTATATCCTGACCTTTTGCAAGTTTTACAACGATATATCCTGTAGGAATTGAACCTATTACATAGGCAAGGATTACAAATATTAAAATCTCAACCATTTTTTCTCCCGATAATTACCCTATCAATATATGCCAAATCTTTTATTATTTCAATATCTTTAAAATCATTTTCTTCAAAAAACTTTTTAACAATTCCGGCCTGCCCCATACCGAGTTCAAACACCAAATATCCGCCATCGTTCAGGTATTTTGATGATTGTTCCGTAATTTTCTTATAGAACTCTACACCGCTTTCATCTTTTGTATAAAGTGCTAATTCGGGATCAAACCGTACTTCTTTTTGAATTTTATTTTTTTCACTCAAAGGAATATATGGAGGATTGGATACAATCAAATCAAATTTTTCAAACACATTAGAAAACAAATCCGATTTTCTAAAAATCGCACGATTAAAAAGTCCCAAAGCCGAAGTATTGTCAAGAGCCACACTTAGCGCCGCGGTTGAAATATCAACACCCAACACCTGAGCATCCGTATGCTTTGCGACCATACAGGCAATACATCCCGAACCCGTGCCTATATCCAATACATATTTGAACCCGTTTTCTTTTACAATATTAATTACTTTTACGGTTAAAATTTCCGTTTCATCGCGCGGAATAAGAACATTTTCATTAACCTTAAAATATTCACCCATAAAATAGGCTTTACCCAAAAGGTGCTGTATCGGGATTTTTTTTTGACATCTTTTTAAAATCGCATCACTCATCTCTTCTGTCGGTTCAAATTCCGGATTAATAGCCAATTTAACAGCATTTAAGCCTAAATAATGTTCCGCAAACATTTCAGCCTCTCGTTGAGCCTCACCAAATTCAATTCCCGATGAAATTAATTTATCTCTAATCTGTTTGGTGTTCATTCTTAATCTCACTTATCATGTTTCGCAAATCGAGTTTTGAAAGAGATTCCGCCGCAAGCATTTCAATTTCATATTTTTTGCATAAACTTTTGTAATATGACAACTGTCTTTTTGTCGGAGGTTCTTTTGACATTTTGTATTCACTTATTTTTTTACGCTGTTCTTTTGCGACGATTTTTTGAGCCTGTTTAAAAGGTTCCAGTTTCTTTTGATAGTCATAGTATCGCAAACATTGCGCAAAATACAATTTCAATTCTTTCAGAAATTTTTCATCATTCAAATAATTTTTGATAAACAAAAGCCTGGAGGAGTCAATTTCAAGGTAATATAATTCTTGTTCAATAAAAAGATTAAACAAATCATTTTTTTCAATATTTTTTTTAACAAAAGATTTTATTGAATGGCACAACGCACTTTTTTGCTGTTTAGAAAAATAAGGGAATAAATTATTTAACATTTTAACGTAATAAATCTTTAATAGAGAATTTCTCACCAATTTTAGCATTAACAAACGAAATCAAATTTCTTTGAATAGGATTAGATTGATTTTTAAACAATTTTTTCAAATTGTCCGTTGTTTTAACATTTTCGACGAGTTTAAGTTTTTCGTTCATAATTAATACCCTTACCCACATATAAAAACAAAGTATATTAAAAAATTGCTTTTTTAAGATTATAACATATATAAAATTTATAGCAAATTAAAATAATGTAGGACAAATTGAAATAAGGGGCTTGAAATTTTTGCGACATGGTTTATAATATAATTGTTATCAAAAAACAAGGAGAAAAACTTATGAACAATTTATTCACCCGAGCAGGGGG
>JAFUZZ010000059.1 GCA_017476325.1 bacterium
ATATTAATTGGATTTGTTCTTCCATTTGTTTGAGAAAATCGACCTTTGATGTTTTGGTTGTATTCACTTTGTAAATGGAGATTATCAATTCTATAACCTCTGCCCGGATTTTTTCGCCCAACGTATATTTGTATTGACGCGGAAAATGCGATATTGCATGCATTACACGCAACAAGAAATCGTATGTTGATTTGTAAATCGGTAGTGTATCGTAATTCGCCAAATTAAATACCTCATTTGGTTACATACAGTTAAAAATTATACAGTAGTTTGAGGATTAAATTTTTTCTGAAGGGGGTTGAAATTTTTTGGGGCATGTAGTATAATGAAAGTGAGGGACTAATAAAAATAGTTTTGCAATATTTTTATTATTTTACTTCCCTTTTAGTTTAAGTTAAAACTAGCACTAGGATAATCGCTATTAGTGCTAGTTTTTGATTTTTGCTTATTTGCAATATCATTAACATTAGCATTAATATTTCTTGTTTATCCATAGGCGCTGTCTTGAAATTCCTCCACGCTCACAGAGTGTCGCTTTTTGTGGCTTTGCCACAGTCCGCTCCATCTGTTCGCTATCCGGACTCGTTCGGCTTCGCCTCAACTCCGTCCGTACGGAATTTCGCCACCTCCCCTCGTCGGAGCGTTTTCATTTTTACAGAATGTCCTCGACGGGTTTTGTGTTTTTGGGAAGGTCCCTCACCTTCCTTAAGGTAACATGCTTTTGGAATCGTTACATCATTCGTTTAATGTAATTCCACGTATCATAGGATTGCTACACCGCTCACTTCGTTCGGGTTCGCAATGACGTTCTGTACGTCACCCTGAACTTGGGACAAAGCGAACCAAAAAATTTGTCATTCTGAATTTATTTCAGAATCTTAAATTTTTTGTGTGAGCCTATCGTCGGTAGACATCAGGGTCTGTCTTTGTGACACGGCTTTAACAGATTCCGAAACGAGTTCGGAATGACAGGTATTAAGTGCGTTCGGGATTGCTTCGTTCGCTCGCAATGACGGACCGGGGAACCCCTCATCCGCCCTTCGGGCACCTTCTCCCTTGGTGAGAAGGATAATACTCTTTCCCCCTCGCCCTTTGGGAGAGGGCTGGGGTGAGGGTAACTTTTTGCGTGCGATGTGGAATTGGAATAGAGTCCGCTACATTCGCAATGACGGACCACTATAACTCTGAACTTGGAACAAAGTGAATTAACTTTCAATCCGCAAACTACTGTATAATATTCAACTGTCAATGTTCAAACAAAAATTTCTGTATATGCCAAAATCCTTTATTTATGCTGTTTTTCAACCTGTGTCATTCATGTATTTTTGTAACATTTTTACCTCCGTTTTCTTGCTTTTTACCTCTTTTTTTGTTATGATTATTGTGTTAAAAATATTATCATAATTGAATTTGAGGTGGTTTTATCGACGATATTTAATTCTTTATTTTTACAATTTCATATTTGGTCTTGCGTATTTCGTGAAACTTCTTTGGTGCGGGTTTCGGTTCCCGCCCCGGTTCTCTGAAAGAACCGGGGAAAATAGGAAAATTGATAACCTCAATTACCTACGCAAACGGCCCTGTCAATGTCGTCGTCGCTGTCTCGACCGCTGTTGCGCCTGCGGCCATTGCCGAAGAGCACGTAGTATGCGTTGCGCCCATTGCCCACAACTAACTCCGAAGACCAAAACCAACCTTCACATTTGAG
>JAFUZZ010000060.1 GCA_017476325.1 bacterium
GACATCAGGGTCTGTTTATGTGACGCAATGGTAACAGATTCTGAACCCGCCTGCGGCGTTTCAGAATGACGGGTTTTTGATGCCCCATTAAAATTTTCAAGAGCAAAATCCGCGTCCTCACTACCTTTGGAACCTAACGCCCCACAATGCCGAGAACCTAAATCCGCGTCCTCACTACTTTTGAGACCTAACGCCCCCCCCCCCTACTCGGGTTAAAAAGTTGTTCATAAGTTTATCCTCCAATTTGTTGGTTACTCCATTATTATATAACATGTTTCTAAAAACTTCAAGCCCTGTGCAGATTTTTTATGATAAAATAAAGGTATGAAATATGTAATAAAGCAAATGCAACGGGAAGATGTAGATGTTGTTCATGAAATTGAACAAGATGCCTTTGGGGAACACCATTGGAGCAAAAGTTCTTTTTATGATGAATTGGCAAATAATCTTGCTAATTATTATTGCATTTTTAAAGACAATGTCATGGTCGGTTATGCAGGGTTTTGGCATATAATCGACGAGGCGCACATAACAACCGTTGCAATAAAAAAATCCGCACGAGGACAAAAACTCGGGGAATGTCTTTTAAACCATATTATTGAAGAATGTTACAAGAAAGAAATTAAATATATTACTTTAGAAGTCAGAGTTTCTAACGAACCTGCGATAAAAATGTACGAAAAATATGGCTTTAAATCTCTGGGAACACGAAAAAATTATTATCAAGATAATAACGAAGATGCATTAATAATGTGGACAGAAAATATTTTTTGGGATAATTTTAAAAATAATTATGAACAAAAATTAAGTAAATTGAAAGAATTAATATATGAAAAAAATTAAAAAAGCAAAAAATTATAATAATCAAGAATTAAACTTTAGCCTAATAGTAATGGTTTTGGTTTGTTTCTGCTTTTTCATGCTTGTAGTTGCAACCTTTACACAATTAAAAATCTTTACTATTTCTAATTGGAGTCTAAAACAAACAGGTTATATTCCGCAAATCCCAATGGTAATGTTTACAGCAGGTTTGTTGGGAAAACGATATGGAACCGTATCAATTATATTGTATATTTTAACAGGGTTGTTCCTTGTTCCGGTATTTGCTCTCGGTGGCGGACTTGATTATATTTTAAATTTTAATTTTGGTTATATCTTAGGCTTTATTCCGGCTGTTTATTTTGCGGCAAGATTAATTTCCGAAAACATCAGCGCGTTAAGATTATTTTTGGCAAATCTTACGGGAATTACCCTAATTCACGTTATCGGACTAACCTATATGGTAATAACACTGCTGATTGAAAAAGAAAATATCCAAACAATATTAAACTGGGCAATGGCACAAAGTTTCAATAACTTATTAATAGATGTTTTGTTTGGCTATGCGGCAATCTCTCTTGGAAACTTTATAAAAACAGTTTTAAAAAAGATTGCGTAATTTTTACATTTCAACGTAACCGATATATGGAATATTTCTGTAATATCCCTCACAGTCCAATCCAAATCCTACTAAAAATTTATTATCAACCTCAATGCAATAATAATCCGGCTCAATATCAACTTTTCTGCAGCATCTTTTATCCAGCAAAGAACAGAACTTCGTTGACTTAGTTTTAAAGTTTGAATTAATAAAATCTGTCAAAAATTTTGCCGTAAGTCCCGTATCAATAATATCTTCAACGATTAAAACATTTTCACCGTTCAAATTTGGCAAAGAAATATCAACGGAATTAACCTTTCCTGAAGATGAGGTTGAATTTCCGTAACTTGATAAACGGACAAACTCCATTTGCAAAGGCATTTTAAGATGTTTTACAAGCGAAGTTGCAAACATAACGGCACCTTTCAGCACACAAATAACATAAATATGTTCATTTCCAAAGTCGTTATTAATCTTCTCAGCAACTTCTTTGATTTTTTCCTGTATAAGCTGTTCAGACAAATATGGTTTTAAATCTTCCAATTTTATATTCATATAAAAATCCTTTTTAAATCTTTATCTATAGTTATATTTAAGCACATTAACAGGATATTTTGCAACCCTTAATTTTTCACTTAGAGCAACGCCGACAATCCAAAGTACTTCATTGCCTTTTGTCAACAGTAAGAGAGTATCTCGTTTTTCCCTCGAAATTTTTTTGGTAATTAAATATTTTTTTAGCTTTATTGAAGTTTTCATTCCAAAAGGCTGAAAAATATCTCCATCACGTCTTGTTCGTAATGTTAAAGGGAAATTTATGTTTGAAAAATCAACGTAAGCATATAATTCATTAGAATTAGGATAGTCTTTAACCTCACTGTTATAAGGCAGGATTTCGATTGTACCGCCAAATGGCGTTTCATATATACCCTCAGAATTTAGTTTCAACTCTAAAAAATTTTTGTAAACTTCTCTAACGCAATATATTTTTTCTTCGTTAAACGTAAGCCACAAATCATTTGTAAGCGAAAACCGTTTTTTAAAATTTTCCTTATTCTCAATAAAATTTAAAATATTTAATACTTTTTTTCTGTCATAAGGCAAACCAATCAACGCCAAAAATTTATGAAGAATTTTACACTTTAAAGGATAAATCGCGTGAACAAATTTTTCTGTTAAAATATCGGTTCCTGAAAAGTATTCGCTGATTAGAGTCTCCAAAATTTGTTCATTTTCAATCGCAATTTCCGACAAGGAGTTTATAGAACCTATAACGTTCGGGTTAATCTCTTGCATAAGCGGTAAAATTTCCCGCCGAATAAAATTACGTTTGTATAAAACAGAATCATTTGAAGAATCGTAATTAGGTTGAAAAGGCACATTCTCAGCACAGTAATTTTCTATTTCACTGCGCAAAATTTTTAAAAGCGGTCTAAAATAAGAAACTTCACCCTTTTCAATCCCCTCGGGAATTCCCATTAAACCTTTAATTCCGGTACCTTTTGATACTCTGTAGATTATTGTTTCGGCATTATCATTGGCATTATGAGCAGTTAAAACAACCGCATCAAAGATTTTGGCATATTTTTCAAAAAAACAATATCTTGCTTTTCTCGCCTCATCTTCAGAGCGGCATTCATCTTCATCCAATGTATTAGTAATAAAATCTATTCCGTACTTTTGGGCAATTTCGGCACATCGCATTTGTTCACCAATCGATTCTTGTCCTCTCCAATTATGATTAAGATGAGCCGCAATGACTTGAAATTTATATTTGCGCGCCAATTTGACCATTATATCAAGTAAACACAACGAATCAGCACCACCCGAAAACCCTACAATAAAAGTTGAATCGAGCAAATTAAACTCATCTAAAAAATCTTCGACATAAGAAACTAACATTAAGCCTCGATTTCTCTTAGAATTCCCTGACGAATTTCAACAGCGTCAACCCCGAGTTGCTCCAAGGCGTTCATTGCAAGTGATAACGGTTCTGTCGTAATCGCATATAAAAGATGCTCTGACATAATTCGTTGAGATCCGGCTTTCTTCGCACGCTGCCAGGCAACTTCCAAAATCCGTTTTGCTCGGCGGGTGAAAATAATTTCTTTGTCAAAATATTCATTGCCATAACCAATAGTGTTTTCAATGGTCAAACGCAAGTCTTTGAGTTTTATTCCAAGTCGATTAAGAACTTCAAAACCGATACCAAAACCCTCGCTCAAAATGCCAAGCAATATCATTTCTGTTCCGACAATGTTTCGTCCTAACCGTCTTGCCTCTTCTTTTGCAAGTTTTAAAATAACGAGAGCTTGAGGCATTTGTTTTTCAATAGGGTTTAAAATATCAACGGACAAGGCTTTTTCATCCACACCCATTTTTTTAAACGTTTCCCATGCCTGTCCTTTTTTTATTTTCAACAAAGCCAAAATAAAATGCTCAGGCTTCAGGATAGAACTTCCGAGTTCTTTTGCCATTTGAGAAGATAGTTCAAAAACTTCTTTAGCACATGGAGTAAAAAGTTTTTTGTTGTAATATTCACATTCGCGTGAAGAATTCATAAGTTCATCAAAATTTTGAGCAGTAACATTATGCTGCATCAGAATTTTAGAGATATCTAAATCCGGCATATCTAAAATTGCGGACAAAATATAATCTGTACCGATTAATTCTTTTCCGTCTTTGTTCATTTTTTCTTCTGCGGATTTAATAATTTTTAAAGACAAATCCTCTTTTAAAACATCTTCGAGAGTATAAGTAATTTTTTCTTCTTCAAGTTCAGGGTGGTAAACTGTTTTCTTTTTCTTTTGAACAAGTTTAAATAAAATTTCTTTAGCCTGTTCAACATTAAAATTAAACTTTTCTAAAATTCTCACACAGTAAGAACGCTTGTCCGAAAGAACCGCAATGAACAGAATTTCCGACAAAACATATCTGTTTTCTGTTTTTTTAGTCAAATCCAATACATTCTTTAACAAATCTTTAAACTCTTCGCTAAAAGGAACTGTTTGTTGTTCTTTAGTAGTTTTTTCAAACTTCAATTTATCCTCAACCGCACCTTTAAGAGTTTCGTAGGTCAAATGAGAAGTTTTAAAAAATCTGAGCGGAATACCTTTCGCATTTTTTATAATAGCCAGCAAAAGATGTTCGGGTTGAACATAGACATTTTGCATCAACTTAGCCTCTTTTTGAGATTCGTAAATAAGATTTATTGCATTTTCCGTAAATTTTTCAAACATATTTAATCTTCCAAACTTTCTATAAACTCAGAAACCTCTTGAAATTCTTGTTCGTCATCTATTGTCCTAAACTCGTATTCACCGTCGTTATCAATTAATCCCATAACAATGACTTCTTCCTCATCTTCTGAGTCAACGGGAATAAGGAGTGCATATTCCTTATCATTGTATTCAATAATATCATAAAGTTCAAATTTAACGATATTACCGTTTTCATCCAGAGTTTCAATAATTTCAATTTCCGGTTCTTTCATCATTTTACCCTATAACCTTTCCTTATCCTCTGTTAACACCCATATACTGTTCCAAGATAATACAAGCGCTTTCAATATCAATTAAACCTTTGTTTTTGCTGTAATTAACGCGGCGTTGTTTGAGGTGTTGTTCTGCCATTTCGGAGGTTAACCGTTCGTCCTCATAAACTACTTCAAACTCGGAAGAAAATCTTGAACCAAAATTCAAACAATCATTAGCCTGAGAGCCTTGTGTTCCGTCCATATTAATCGGAATACCCACGATAATGGTTTTTACATTGTTTTCTTTAGCTATTTGTTTAATTTTTTCAACCGCAGCAGTTTCAGGACGCCTGTCTATGCAGCTGTGCCCGGAGCTTAAAATGTGCATAAAATCACTCAGTGCAACACCTATTCTTTTTGTTCCGACATCCAAAGCCATTAATCTATCCATCTATATCACCCATAACTTTTCAATATGCTGTATCATTTTATTTAACTTTTCAACAGGAAAAACAGGAGTTTCCTGTTTATTTTTTAAAGAAAAAATATTTGTTGTCTTTGTATCTTCTGTCTGTTTAAATTTCAAGGATACAAAATGTTCATAAATACTTTTTCTTAAAATGTTCTTCATTAATTCTTGTTTTCTTTCAACATCATTATAAACCGCAAAAATAATAGACGCATCATTTCTGCTGCCTGAGAGATATTTCAAATATGCACTCATTAAAAGTCGAGTATCTAAAAGTTTGATTTTTTCATTGTCAAAAATTTTATTCGTATACTCAGCGGTAAGAGATTCCAAATCAAAACTAAAATCATCTTCTTTGACTTTTTTGTCTAAATTATTAATTAATTGTTCAAAATCTTCGTTGTCATGCGGTTCGAAGAACCATTTTTGAACAAAGTTCATCATACAGAACTTTGTAAATTCCATATCGTTTAAAGTTTTATTTTGGAGTTGAGACTCAAGAGTCACCTTTATCGGAACAATTTCACAGGTAACATCCGCAAACAAATTTTTCCAGCAAATATATTCATAAGAAATATCTTCACCTTTTTTTCTGCTTAAAATTTCCGCATCAGTGAGCAATTTTTTTATACAATGTTCGTCAAGGTAAATTCTTTCGTCATTGCCGTAGAATTTGTTTACGACGCTGTTAAATTCAAGTTTTGAGAGCGTATTAAAACCGAAACAATCCACAACTCCAAAAATATCGTTAATTACAATGGCAACCATTTGTAAAAGTCCGTCTTTTTTTTCTCTTGAAAAAATAACAGCCTGATTTCCGTGTCCGTCCGGATAACTTGCATAGGCTTCATAAGGAGTTGACGGTAAAATATTTTTATAAAACTCCATTGCATTTTCTTCTCTAATGCCGGAAATTTTCAATTTAGAAATATTCTTTTTAACAAGATTTTGTATTTCGTCATTTGGACAAAAAGACGCAAGTTCCTGTAGCGTGTATAGAGCAAGCTGAGATTTTGTTTCTCCTAAAATATCAATACACTGTTTGCCGATTTCGCTGTCGGGAGAATATAAAACAATCGGATTAAGGAGATTTGCAAGTTCATCCGATGAATAATCCTTTGCAAGAGAGTGAACCAAGGTTTCTTTATCTTCAAGATTAAGAGCATTTAGGAAGTCAATAAAATCAATTTGAGCCTCGGGGTTAAGGATTGCATTGTCCAACAATCGTTGAGTTTCGGAATCAAACATTTGCTGCGGATCTTCAAAAAAATGCTGTACTTTTTCGTAATCAACGGAATTCCCAAAATCTTTTAAAACTCCGATAATTACCGTTTTTGCCGCATCCGAAACAGTAGGATTTTCAAGAGCTTTCCAAAAAACATCTTCCAAAAACTTTTGGTCAAAAACTTTTACCAAAATCAAACAAATAAGAATACTTTTGGCTTCATTTGCTCTGTTAAGTTCTTTCAAAAGTATATCTAAAATATCGTTCTTGTCGTCTTGTTCATAAAGAACTGACAAGTAATCATCAATGTAGGGAGTATCAATATCCATTTGGAGTTTGGATAAGATGGTCATAATTTCGGCTTTTATTTGCAATTTGTTCAACTGTGTCATTTGTTACATTTCCCCCAAAATGCGTCCAAAATCATTTGAGCATCCGCCGATAACATTCTGTCGTTGAGAATTAAATATTGTACGGCAATCATTGTACATTCAGAACAAATATTAACTCCCGGCCCCTGAACCATTTTAATTACCTGAGTATTCGGTCGTCCGCAAAAAGAGCAATAAACGACTTCATCCTGATTTTGTTCCTGAGTTTCGAGTTTTTTTATTTTTTCGAGTTCTTCAGCCTTTTTTCGGGATTTTTTTGCGCCGAGGCTTATTACTTTATCATCTGACATACTCTCTCCTTTTTAGAATATTCTAACACAAAAACGGGCATTTTTACAAAATACCCGTTTTGAAAGTTAATATATGTTATTAATCACATTTTGTTTTGCCATTCCAGGAAAGATCATCGCAATGCAGATAGTCCATATTTTCGTTGTAAATAATCCAGGACGTACATGCAACACCCTCTGAATTTTCTCTTAAGCAATCAGAATCTACATAATTTGTACCGTTCTCTAAACCTCGAGGAAGTAAATTCCCTTCTAAATCAATAGCAAAAGAAAATAAATCTTTTCCATAGACATTTTTTGATTTATTTCCATTAATATCATAAACAATTCCTACCATTTCATTTCCTTCAAAACCCGAAAAAAGAATAGATGAACCATCATTTAATAAAACTTTGTGGAGATATTGATTACCGGAATAATTATTATATACGCTTGGACTATTAAGTAAATATACACTTGAAGGGGTACTACACAAAGTTCCATCACCTGTACCACAATCTTTTGTAATCATTAAGTAATCCTTAAATATATTAAAAACCTGAGTTGAACCGCCATTATCCGGTGTAGAGAAATCAGATGCCTTAACATTTGGATGTTCAATTTTATAATGTTCGAAAGCCCGTGATAATGTCGAATACATCTTTTTTACTTTAACTATGGTTTCGCGCTCATCAAATTTTTGGATTAAAGTCGGAATTGTGAGTGCAGCAACCACACCAATAATGCCCAACGTAATTAAGACTTCCGCAAGGGTAAAGCCCCTGAGGGGCACCAAAAGAGACCGCCTATTTCGCAAATTTTTGACGTTAGATATTAACACTAAAGCATGATGTTTCCAATCAAAAATTTGCCGGCGGTGCAGGAGCGCACCAATAAAAGAGAGTCCGCTACGTTCGCACTTGTCCTCTATACATGTCATCGCGAGGCTGAACGTATGTGAATGCCGTC
>JAFUZZ010000061.1 GCA_017476325.1 bacterium
CAAAAGAGACCGCCTATTTCGCAAATTTTTGACGTAAGATATTAACACTAAAGCATGATGTTTCCAATCAAAAATTTGCCGGCGGTGCAGGAGCGCACCAATACAAAGGGTATCTTTCGCGTTTAATGCGGACTTTAAATGACGGTCATTAACAGATTCTGAACCCGCCTGCGGCGTTTCAGAATGACGGGTTTTTGACGCCCAACCAAAATTTTTAAGACCTAAAAGCGCGTCCTCACTGATGTTGAGACCTAACGCCCCCTGGTCTTCAAGAGCAAAATCCGCGTCTGTGCTAAGATTGGACCCTAACGCCCCCCCCCCCTAGTCGGGTCAATAAATTTTTCATAAAATACCTCCTGTTTTATTAACTACATTATCATTATATACCATGTTTCAAAATTCCGCAACCCCCTTTTGCCGGTTTAGTTCTTTTTTTTAAGTAATAAATACCATTTATATAAAATTCTCTAATAAAATTTGCAGGGACTTTTCAAAGCCCCCGCATTCATCTCACTATCTCTAATCAACAATATTAATTCTACCGTCTTTTTTAATATGAATCGGTTCCGTTTGTGCTTTGATATAATCAATCGCCAATTTATCTTTGTCGTATCCGAACATCTTTGTGTCAGGGTTTTTCGCCTTATTCAACATAGAATATCCGTCTCCGCCGCCGCCGATAAAATCATCCATTGTAATGGTGTATGTCTTATCCGCTCTCGGATTATTAATATCTATCGCAACATCCTTGCCGTCTTTGCCTGTGTATTTCAAATCAAGAAGCTGCCCCTGTTTATTAACAGTATATTTTAATCCTGAAACTTGCATCAAACCCGGTTTACCATCTGTTTTATTCATTGATGTGCAAGAGTATTTAATCGCATCAACAACATCTTTTTCGGAAACAGTTGCTTTCATCAACTTACTTTTGAAAGGAACTGCACTTGAAACATCTCTGTCGGTAATTCTTCCTTCTTCAAAGCAACCTCGCAAGTTTGCCGCGTTAATCATCGCAATATCGGTATCATTTGACTTTCTCATAATGTCAGCAACAAAATCCGCATGTGGATTTTCTTCTTTTAAAATCGCTTTTGGCATTGGCTCGGCACTTGCAATTTTACCGATTACGGTTGCCTTGCCCATAATATCATCATAGATTGCCTGAAGAGCCATGCTTCTTTGGAAGTTTTTAGAATCCGCAACATTGTTTTGAGCCTTGGTAATTACACCGTTTTCATCAAATTCAACGTTCAAAACTCCGAAATGATCTCCGTCACGTCCGGCTTGAGTAATGATTGTAGGTTCGCCTGTTTTTTTAGAGTAGAACAGGTTTTTGCCTTCTTCCAAATCGTAAATTAAATCATGTGAGTGACCGCCAAGGATAATATCAATGCCCTCAACATCTTGAGCAAGTTTTTGTTCTTGTTCGTAACCCGTGTGAGAAAGAACAATAATTTTATCAATGCCCTTTTCTTTCATATCATTAATTTCTTGTTGAACATCTTTTACTGCTTGTTCGTAAGGTTGAAGTCCCAAATCTTTATATTCTTCCCTTTTTTTAATTCTCAAGAACAAATCGTAAGGCATTAAGGCAATTACACCGTACTGATTTCCGTTAACTTCTTGGACATAAGAACTTGTAATTTTACCCTCAAATTTTGAACCCTTTGGAGGATTAACGTTTTTACCCAAAATCTTGTACGTAGCATCTTTCATAATATTAAGCAAAGAGTCAGGTGCCTGATCACATTCATGGTTTCCGATTACTGATGCCATAAATTTATTAACGTTTAAAAATTTGTGCGCTGCTTTATTTACCGCAGGGTTTTGACCCAGCATTGTATCTCCGGAACAAAGTTTTAATTTATCAATACCGCTTGGAACAAATGTATCAAAGTTTTGAGATGCGGTCGTAATCTTTTCCATGTTAGATGTTCGACCATGAATATCATTAACGTAAAAAATACTTGTTTGAGTTCTTTTTGGCTTTTGTTGTTGAATATTGGTAATATTCGCCGAAGATACAGAGTTAATCATATAAACACACACACCTTATTCCTGTTACAAGCATGTAAAAACTCAAAAACAAATTTTCTTGCCAATTAAAAACTATATTGTTAAATTAATGTTACAATTCTTTAGATAAAAATTTTAGCGCAAATTTTAAGATATCTTCAGCATCATCATCTTTGTGAACAAAATCGAGTGCATAATTGAGCGCATCAGATATTTCTTCCTGTTCATAACCAAAAGAAATTAAAACATTTTTCGCATCATCCAGTGATTGAGAAGTCTGCGTAACAACTTTATTTGTGGCAGGCGACACGATGCAATCCTTAAATTTATCTTTAAGTTCAAGAACAATTTTCTGAGCAAGTTTTGCCCCGACACCTTTTGTTCGCGTTAACTCCTTATGATTTTCGGCAGTAACAATAGATATTATTTCCGCAGGATCAAATTCATTCAATAGCTGTATCGCCATTTTAGGGCCGACACCGGAAACCGAAGTAAGGATTTTAAAAATATTTCTGGCATCTTTATTCAAAAACCCATACAACATCATTACATCTTCTTTGTGAACAAGAATGGTAAAGAGTTTTACGCTCTCATTAATATCCGGCAGACAATTAAAATCACGCTGAGATATTGCAACAAGATATCCGACACCGTTAATATCAATGGTCGCAGAAGAATTATCATCAAGAATTTTATCGGTTAATATTCCGTTCAAATAGTCAAACATAAAATTATTATACACAAAAGAAGATAAACGACAACACAAAAAAGATGAAAAACCTCACAAATACAAAATTTAATCAAAATATGCAACGCCCGCAGGAACTGATTTAAGCCCCTCAAAGATTTGAAAATCTTCGTTAAACTTATTTGACAAAGTTTTTTCACACAAGAAGAAAGTTGAACCTGAACCGCTCATAACCGATTTCGGAAGTTTTGTTTTTATTTCTTTAAATTCGGTATACTCTTCCGTTAACGCAATCTCTAAATCGTTGTGAATTGCCGAAAAATCACCGTCAATATATTTCTGCGTCATATTAAAATTCGGTTTTGTTTTAAGCGCAGAAAACTTTGTATAAGCCTCTTTGGCGGATATTCCAAGGTTTTTAGGTTTAATTAAACACAAATCAAATTCTCTAAACGGCAAATTTTTCAAAACTTCACCGCGTCCTGTTGCCAGTTTACAACCGCCTTCAAGGCAAAAGTTCAAATCCGAGCCCAATTTTGCACACATTTCGTGCAAAATATCACGCGAAAACGGTCTTTTTAAAATTTCGTTTAATCCGAAAAGAGTTCCCGCAGCATCCGAACTTCCTCCGGCAAGTCCTGCCGCAACAGGAATATTTTTTTCGATAAAAATCGAAATCTCATAATTTTTTCCTAAACGTTCAAAAAACAAAACGCATGCTTTGTGAACAAGGTTCTTTTCGTCGTAAGGAATTTCTTTGCTTGTCCCGTCAAGATTAATTTTCAAGGCTTGCGCGGGTTTAACCTCAACGGTTAAAATATCAAACAAATTTATCGACTGCATAACACTTTGAATATTATGAAATCCGTCGGGACGTTTGTCTAATACCTCTAAAGTCAAATTTATTTTGGCAGGACATTTAATTTTTAGCATTTTTAATCAATTCCTCAGACAGTTTTCCGAATGTTTGTATAGAAACACTTTCTCCTCGAGTGTTTTCATCTATTTCAAGAGCTTCAAGCGATTTTTGAATATTCTCTTTGGCAAATCCGCCGGACATAAGACAATTTTTAATGTTTTTACGTCGCTGTGAAAACGCTGCTTTTACTGTTTTTTTAAAATGTGAATAATCCTCTAATTCTAACAACGGACTGTCTTTGACAACCATTTTTACAAGTGCGGAATCAACTTTTGGCGCAGGATAAAAACTTCTTCTGCCCACGATTTTGATAATCTCACAATCCGCCCAAAATTGAGAAAGCATGGTTAAAAGTCCATACTGCTTTGACGGACTCTTTTCCGTTGCAACCATTCTTTGTGCGACTTCTTTTTGAACCATAATTATAACATCGGAAATTGATTTTCTGTTTTTATTTTCCAAGTCATCAATCTCGCCCAAAAGATGTGCAATTATAGGGCTCGTTATGTAATAAGGAATGTTTGCTATAACTTTTATTTTTTTATCGGACAATGCGCTAATATCAGTCTTTAAAATATCTTGATGCAAGATTGTTAAATTATCGGCGTTAATCTTTTTAAGTTCTTTAATTGCGTCCTCATCAAGTTCCACCGCAAAGACATGCCCTGCATGTTTTACAAGTTGTTCCGTAACAAACCCCGCTCCCGCACCGATTTCAAGTACTACATCATCTTTTGTCAGATTTGATTTTTCAATGATAAAGTTAATAACATCGGGATTAACAAGAAAATTTTGTCCCAATCTTTTTTTGGTTCTGAATAATTTTGCTCTTTGGAAGTAGTTCATAAGTTAATTATAAACTAACCAAAATTATAATACAAATGGGTAGATGATTATTTAAAAAATTTTTGATAATTTTTTAATGGTGATAAAATAAAGAAAAAGGAAAATAATTATGATAGGAACAGTTGATTTAGCCCAAAGTATAAGCGAACAATTTACATCAGGATGCAAACAGGAACAAAAAATCGGAGTAGAACTGGAAAGAATTCCTGTAAAGACAGACAGTTACGAAACGGTTTCCTATAGCGAGGAAAACGGAATCTGTCAGGTTTTAAAAGAGTTTTCCCGCCTTGACGGTTGGGATTATATAACAGACAACGGAATAATTATCGGCTTGCGAAATGACAAGGACACGATAACATTGGAACCCGGATGTCAATTTGAATTAAGCCTTGAGCCAAACGAATCTATCGGCATGCTTAAAAATAAATTTGAAAAGCTAAATCAACGACTTGCACCGATTTTAAAAAAACATAACATTAAACTTTTGGAATACGGAATATCTCCAAAAACAACGTATCGCCGCACGGAACTTTTGCCAAAACGCCGATATCACTTAATGGCAAATTACCTATGGGGTATTTTATCCGATGTTATGATGCGCGAAACAGCAGGTATTCAAATATGTATTGATTTTAAATCCGAAGAAGATGCAATAAGAAAATTCCGTCTTGCAAATATATTATCACCGTTTATCACCGCAATTTGTGCAAACTCGCCGATAAGAGGCGGTGTGGATACGGGGTATAAAAGTTTTAGAAGTCTCAGTTGGCTAAATACAGATAATGAAAGATGTCCGTTTATGAGTAAAAAATTGTTTGAAAATAAATACTCGTTTTCGACATACATTGATGAAGTAATGGAAACACCAATGATTTTTATCAATCGAGAGGATCCTGTTTTTATCAATGGAAAAATGAATTTCAGACAGTTTATGAAACGCGGATATGAGGAGTGGAAGCCGACATTAAACGATTTTAATTTGCACGCAAATCTTTATTTCCCCGATGTTCGTCTTAGAAACTTTATTGAAATAAGAAACCATGATTGTTGCGGGAAGGGCATGCCTTATGCTCTTATGGCTTTGTATAAAGGGATTTTGTACAACAATGATGCGATGAGTGAAATTGAAAAAATTGTTTCAAAATTCAGTTACTATCAAATTGCGGAATTAAGATACAGTGTGCCAAAAACAGCATTGGCAACAAAAATCGGCAGAACTTCCGTTAACGAAATAGCAAGAGAGTTTGTTGATATTGCATATTCATCATTACATGAAAACTTCAGAGGGGAGGAACATTTTTTGGAACCGATAATTGAAATTGTCGAAAAAGGAATGTCTCCCGCCGATAAAATCCTAAAAAATTGGAACGGTTCATGGAACAGAGACTTGAGCAAATTAATAGAGTACATTACAAACTAATAACTAATTTCAAATACCGCATCAGGGTGACTAAAAGATCATAAAAAATCCGCACAGGGGTTGAAGTTTTTTGAGACATGTTGTATAATAAGAATGTCGATATAAAAAACGGAGGTTACTTATGAAGAAATTATTCACCCGAGCAGGGGGGGGGGCGTTAGGTTCCAAAGTTAGTGAGGATGCGGATTTAGGTCTTGAAAATTTTGGTTGGGCATCAAAAACCCGTCATTCTGAAACGCCGAAGGCGGGTTCAGAATCTGTTACCCTTGCGTCAAATAAACAGACCCTGATGTCTACCGACGACAGGCTCACTCGTTTCGGTC
>JAFUZZ010000062.1 GCA_017476325.1 bacterium
CTCGTTATCTTTATTAATGTTACCGTTAGCATCAATACAAACAGCATAGTGTACACATTCTTGTCCACTGCACCTGTGTTTTGTAGCGTCAGAGGACCAATAACAACTTACGTCGCTGTAAAAAATAGAATTATTTTCATCGGCATGAGATACAATTTTACTTAAAGTATCTTTATCAGGCAGATGCAGTCCTTTTGATTCACAGTCCTTATATGCCCCTAGCCA
Source organism: bacterium (assembly GCA_017476325.1). Classification (GTDB taxonomy): domain Bacteria; phylum Cyanobacteriota; class Vampirovibrionia; order Gastranaerophilales; family Gastranaerophilaceae; genus QHMH01. Next base: position 226 of record JAFUZZ010000062.1, read on the forward strand.
ATAATTTGGATCATTTGTTCCTCCTGTAAATGAATGATATGTTCCCTCTGCTCGTCTTGGCGTAGAAGTGGCATAATAATTTCCCATTTTATAAACAACGGTTCCATTATTCAAAGTTTTTCCTGCTATACAAGAATTTGTCCTTGATACCGCTAAAGTTGAACTATTACATTGAGAACAGTTTTCGCCATTATAAACCGAACAGTTTTCAACATATCCTTTAGCACATGTTCCGCCTTCATCGTGGTAGTCGCTGTTACACTGCGTACAACTTACACCGTTGGATGTTTGGCAGTGTAAAGAGGTTTTACTTACACACTCACCGTCTGCAAGAAGGTTTTCTGTTGTACACTTCGTACACGTAGTTCCACTGTATGTATCACAAGTGTTTTCACGAATGTCTTTGCAACTTGTTCCATTGTTTTGATATCCGTTCTCACAACTTGAACATTGTCCGTTATCGTACGATGTACAGTTATTTATTAGACCATCAAACAGTTTATGATATGTAAGTATATATTTTCCGCAATCTAATCCGCCATCTATTGTTCCGCAATATTCACTTTCACCCTGTGCGATTAAACCTTTGTTTGTTACAAGCATTCGATATCTGTCTTTACCTGCACTGTTTGGTTTCTTATCTCCGTTTGTATCTATTATTATTCCCGTACATTTTGTTTCATCACATTCATAACTGTAACTTGAACCGTCTACAAGACATCTGTCTTGTTGACAATCTGAGGATAATATTTTTAAATGACTTTCAAACAGTTCTTTAAATTTATCTGGAGATTGGGAGTATAATTGGATAGTGTTTAATGCTTCTGTTTCTTTGTATGCATTAGTAATTACATTATTAGTTTTAAGGTATTTTGATACAAGTTCTCTATTATCTATAGATTGTTTAAGTTGAGGGATTACCAGTGCGGCTACTACGCCGATGATACCGAGGGTTAATAAGGTCTCGGCTAAGGTAAAGCCCCTCATCCGCCCTTCGGGCACCTTCTCCCCAAGGGAGAAGGAAAATTCTCCGCCCTCGCCCTTTGGGAGAGGGTTGGGGTGAGGGTTTTTATTCGCATACGTATGTAGGGTCACACACATCGCGTCCGCACGATATCGTAATCCTTTATCTTTATTTAATTGCTCTTGTGACGCGTCTGGGATTGCCACGGGTTCTTCGAACCCTCGCAATGACGTATAAGAAATGTCATTTTGGCTCAAACAGCGTCCTTGCTTATCTTTAAGGCTTACGCCCCCCCCCCCCTGGTCGGGTTAAAAAGTTGTTCATAAAATTATCCTCCAATTTGTTGGTTACTTCATTATTATACAACATGTCTCTAAAAACTTCAAGCCCCCTTTTTAATGAGGACTTGAAATTATATGCTTTTATTATAAAAATATTTTCTACACATCACTAATTCAGTGGAACATCAATCGGCTGAGCCAAAATCACATCCAAAACAGTTCCTTTTTGAAGAGTAATATCAGGACCTTTTCTGAATATGTCGGCAACACTGTCACCAATTAAGTATCCGCCGCCGCCAAGAACACCGCCTATTGCTCCTATAGGTGCAGTAACAACAACGGCTCCCGGAAACGCATCTACCCCGGTTTCGACACCCCATTCCGTACATGTTTTTGTTATGTCAACGGTTTTTGTCCAATTTTGCTTTAGTGCATCTCCATATCCTTTTGATACATTCAAACCTCCGTCAAAGGTTAAATCTGTACGATTATGCAAGGCTAAACTCAATGGCATTTGACGTCCGGTAGGGGTTACTATATGGTCAAAATCAAGGTATAATACTGCCCCTCTTGACAAGCGTTTTGCGGGTACAACCTCTCTGATTGTCCCTCTAACAATGGATCCCGTCGGTAAAATTACACTTGTGTCTGATGTTTGATCCCCTATTAATACTGCTGAAAAAGCATTTCCCTCTTGATCGTAAACCGTACTTACGGTATTTAGCATTTTAAATTGCAATTTGGTTCCTGCCGGAATCCGTTTTGTTTTTGCATTTGTTTGAAACGATGCCGCATTAGCACCCAAAGTAAGCATGCTTACAATTAATAATGATGTCAAAATTTTTAATTTCATATCTATCCCCTCTTCCCAAAATTATTTTACAACAAAAATAATCAAGTGCTAATTTTTTTAATTATTACCCATCAGGTAATAAAAATATTAAAAAGCTGCGTACAATATAAACTCCGACTTGACTTTTTAATCATCATCTTTAAATTGTTAAATAAAAATAAATTTTTCCGATTTTTTAAAAAATTAGTTTAAAATAAAAATATCGGAGGGTTTATACCATGCAAGATTTTAACAAATTTACCAATTACTCAAAAGAAATTATCGCTTCCGCTCAAAATGTTATGGCAGAACATAAAAATTTTGAGATGCAGCCAGAGCATATTCTCATGGCAATGATTAAAGATGTCAACGGCGTTGCAGGGGATTATTTGAAAGAACTTGGAGTGCTTAAACAAGAATTTATTACCGCTGTTGCTCAAAATATTAAAGATTATCCGACCGTATCGGAGCCGACAAGCAATCAGCTATACCTTTCGCAGCCCACAAATAAACTCTTGGATTTGGCAGACGATGCCCGCGAAGAAATGAAAGATGAATTTATAAGTATTGAACATTTAATTCTTGCAATGACTATGTTTGACGGACATAAAATCCAAGAAATTTTTAAACGGTTTGGCATATCAAAAAATTCAGTACTTAAAACAATCAAAAAAATAAGAGGTAACAAAAAAGTGAACGATAAAGACGCAGAAAGTAAATATAAAGCACTTGAAAAATATTCAAAAGACTTGACGGAAATTGCCCGTAAAGGCAAACTTGACCCCGTAATCGGCCGAGATGAAGAAATTCGACGCATAATTCAAGTCCTTAACCGTCGGACAAAAAACAATCCTTGTCTAATCGGTGAACCGGGTGTCGGAAAAACAGCAATTATAGAGGGTTTGGCTCAAAGAATTGTTCGCGGAGATGTTCCGGAAAGTTTGAAAGGTGTTAAACTTATCGAACTTGATATGGGTGCCTTGATTGCCGGAGCAAAATATCGCGGAGAGTTTGAAGAACGTTTGAAAGCCGTTCTCAAAGACGTTGAGGACTCTGAGGGTCAAATAGTAATGTTTATTGACGAAATCCATACCGTTGTCGGTGCCGGTGCGTCAGAAGGTTCAATGGATGCGGGAAATCTTTTGAAACCTATGCTTGCTCGTGGAGTTTTGAGAACAATAGGAGCGACAACTATTAACGAATATCGTAAATATATTGAAAAAGACCCTGCGCTTGAAAGACGGTTTCAACCTATTATGATTGACGAACCGTCTGTTGAAGATACTATAAGTATTTTGCGTGGCTTAAAAGAAAAGTACGAAGTTCACCACGGAATTCGTATCCTTGACAGTGCGTTGATTGAGGCTGTTAAACTCTCTGACAGATACATCACGGACAGATTTTTGCCCGACAAAGCAATAGACTTAATCGACGAGGCGGCATCTTCTTTGCGTATTGAAATTGATTCTATGCCGGAAGAAATTGATGCGATGTTAAGACAAAAAATTCAACTTGAAATTGAACGCGAAGCCCTAAAAAAAGAGGACGGAACAGAAGTTGAAGAAAAAATCAAACGACTTTCAGACCAAATTTCTGATTTAGAAGCAAAAACCGAAAAGTTAAAAGAACAGTGGAACAGAGAAAAATCTTCAATTACCGAAGAAGCCTCAATTAAAGAAGAAATAGAAAAGGTTAAACACCAAATTGATGAGGCAGAGCGTAACACAGATTTACAACTTGCAGCCGAATTAAAATTCGGTAAACTATTGGAATTGCAAAAGAAATTGGAAACCTGTCAAGGCAAAGAACGAAAATCTAACCAATTACTAAAAGAAGAAATCTCCGGTGAAGATATTGCCGAAGTTGTAAGTAAGTGGACGGGCGTTCCCGTTTCACGGTTGGTTGAAAGCGAAACCCAAAAATTATTGAGAATGGAAGATGTTTTGCACAAACGTGTAATTGGTCAGGATGAGGCGGTCGATGTTGTATCAGACGCAATACGTCGTGCACGTTCAGGGCTGAAAGATCCTAAACGACCAATCGGAACATTTTTGTTCCTTGGTCCGACAGGCGTTGGTAAAACCGAACTTGCAAAATCTCTTGCCGAATTTATGTTCAACGATGAAGACGCAATGATTAGAATTGATATGTCCGAATATATGGAAAAACATAATGTTGCAAGACTTGTCGGCGCACCTCCGGGATATGTCGGTTACGAAGAGGGCGGTCAATTAACGGAAAAAGTCAGACGCAAACCTTATTCCGTTGTACTTTTTGACGAAATAGAAAAGGCTCACCCTGATGTGTTTAATATCATGTTACAGATTTTTGATGATGGTCGTTTAACAGATTCTAAGGGCAGAACGATTGATTTTAAAAACACCGTAATAATAATGACATCAAACATCGCAAGTGATGCTATTTTGGAAGCGGCACTAAATCCTGATACCAATTTCGATACCGTTAAAGAAACCGTTAATGCTGCTTTGAGAGAGCATTTTAAACCCGAGTTCTTAAACAGAATTGATGAAACGATTTTCTTTAAAGGTTTAACGCTTGCTCAACTTTCAAAAATCGTTGATATTCAAATTGAATATTTACAAAAACTTTTAAAAGAACACGAAATGGGCTTGCAAATTACGGAAGAGGCAAAAGAATTTCTTGCGCGTCAGGGATTTAATCCTATATACGGCGCAAGACCGTTAAAACGTGTTATCCGACAGTTAGTCGAAAATCCTTTGTCTAAATTAATTCTTTCTCAAAAATTCATCAACGGTGATACTATTATTGTTGACGTTGAGAACGATGAAATTAAATTTATAAAGGAATAGAAATTTGACGAGGGTTACAGATTTAGCAGCCCTCGTCTTTTTATGTTAAAATAATGATACATGTTAAAGAGAAAATACAGACTTACAAATAACAGTGCGTTTAAAGCCACATACAGGCTTAAAAATTCGTATTACAAATCGGGAATTATACTTTGGGTAGGAAAAGAAAAAACCGAAGAATATCCGACCCGTGCGGCATTTGTCGTAAGTAAAAAAACTCACAAACGCGCAGTCCGGCGTAACCGTTTGAAACGGCTTATGCGAGAGGCTTATCGTTTGATTTTAAAAAATAATTCAGTACCAAAATCTCAAAAATACATGTCTTTAATATTTATAGGTCAAGAAAAGGCGCTTGATAAAGATTTTAAGGAAATTCAATCCGTCGTATATGAACTTTTGAACGGAATAAAAGAATGATAGCCGAGACATTACTGTTAGCACAGATTAATTATAATTTAATTGCGGAGTATAATATGGAGAGTCTTACTCCGAACTTGCGCAACCTTGAAAATGCTTATCCGTCGGGTTTGGAATATAAGGACGAATCACATGTCAAGATGGGACCGCCAAGCACTACGGATCCTGTTTTGTTTATTGTTGATCCTATTTTTGACAAAGATTATCACTATATCCCGCCGGGATATTATCAACTAACCTTGGATCCGAGCAGAGAGTATATGTATTTGGTTCAATCGGGTAAAACCCTCGCTGTTATTCCTGTTTTTAAGATTGAAATTGATGCCAAAGGAGAGGAAAAAAAACGAAAAGAACAAATGCCGCAAACATTTTGGAAACAAAAGAAATTTTTGGTAAAAAGATATTTTAAAGAGCGTCGTCGTAAGCAAAATATTAAGAAAAAGCGAATAGAGCCTGAGGAAAAAGTCCATTCCGAGGCAACAATAGAACTTGTTTCGGCAAAGCGTTATTTTTTGATTAAGTACGAAAAAGACACCGTAAGGGCTTGGGGCGCGCTACGTTACAGATAATTAAAGACCCCTTTCAGGAAAGCTACAGATAGTACAAGAGATTTAATAAGAGTTTAGACTAATGGAAAACGATTTTGGCTTACCTGAGCGAACAATAAACGAATTAAGAGAATACTTTAAAGCGAAACCTGAGATTGAAAAGGTTAAGATATACGGCACTGACGGGATAGTTTTTTTTAAAAGATAAATATTAAAACTTATACCAAATCGGGAATATGAAGCATGTCTTTCAGATATAAAATAGCGGCGACCTCGTGTTTGCAAATATGATGTTTGCCGTATGGACAATTACACTCCATATACGTAAGGACATTGTCTGTTTCTCTCAGACAAATTTCAACATCATAAAGTTGCGTTCCCTGAACTTTGAAGGAGTGTGAACACGCGTATTTTTTAATATATTTAACAGCCCCTGATTTATATAATCTTCTTCCGCGGTCGAAAACCTCTTCATCGTCCATTAAATATTCAAAGTGATTTATTTTCATTAATTCCATTGCATGATTATTTTATGATAAATTAAAAATTTTTTCAATAAACAAGAGGCATACAATTTTTACTAATTACATAGTCTATAACTTTGTAAATTTTTTATAAATTTAGGGTTGAAATTTTTAAAACATAGTTTATAATATGAATACAAGCAAGGGTGGTGATGACACCCTGCTCGCAGCCCTAATTAAATAGAGCATTGATTACAAGAGCTATCACTATTATTGTTATTAGTTTTAGCTCTTTTTCACTGATTGACAAAGGGAACCACAGAGCAAAAGCGATGTGTGTGACCCTGTCGGCGTCAGCGAAGCTGTTAGCCATAACTAACATATTTAACCCCCTTTCTTAAAAGTTAGCTAAAATATCAATTAAAATCTTTAGCCTGTATTCAAATCTAAATGTTCAATTAATTAACTAATATATTAAAATAATGTTATTTATTTATAATCATTTATTTAATGTATTTCCTCCTATAATGGATTTGTCAATTTCATTGAATTAGTAAACAATAAACAAGAGGCATGCTGTTAGTATGCCTCTTGTCTTACTTTGAAATCATTTATAAATTTTAGTTATCCAAATAATCCATGTTGCCGTATTTCATTATCCAGCCAAAGCCATTATTCCCACTATTTATTTCTTCTGTTCCGAATTTAGAATCTCTTAAATTATAATCAAAACTAAAAATGTCTTCATTTTCTTTATTTGGTCCCTTTACTCCATTAACATCAAAAACAACAGTTCCTGTCCAGTTATCATTTTCTATTGCAAATGACATTCCGTCTGCTAATGTGAATAAAACTAAGTCTCCAGAATAGTTTTCATCTAACATGTCATAATCTGCAAAACAACCTGGTGTATCATAATTACCACATGCCTTTATATATTTTAAATTATCCATGATATACTTTATATAAATTGAGTATTCTCCATTAAGTCCATATTCGTTGTTATATTCATATTTTGTATCAAAAAATTTATTTCCATGCTCAGCTTCAGCAAGTTTTACGGCATTGGTAAAATTCGCATAAAATTTCTTTACTGCAGCAACTGTTTCGCTACGATTAGTTTTTTGCATCAATGTCGGAATTGTCATGGCTGCCACAACTCCGATAATTCCCAATGTAATCAACACTTCCGCCAAGGTGAACGCACATAATTTCTTTTTCATATTCTCTTATCCTTTCTTATTTAAGAAAAACATTACACCAAATATTATAGTACTTTTTAAACTCTTTGTCAATCATAAAAGAGTCTTATAAACTTTTAAAAGATTATAATAAATAATATAAAATTGAGATAATGGCTATGAAAAAGTTATTGGGAAAAAGAATAAAGGAATTAAGAACACAACAAAAACTGACACAAGAACAGTTAGCGGAACTTTTAGATATTGAAGAGCGCAATCTTAGTAAAATTGAATGCGGTGTTAACTTTGTAAGAGCCGAAACATTGGAAAAATTGTCGGCTGCCTTAAAAACATCTCCAAAAGATCTTTTTGACTTTAATCATTTACAAGATGACAAAATTAAAAAAGAAGAACTTGTAACCGCTATTTTAAATGACAAAGTAGATATTGACATGCTCTATAGAATTTATCAAGCTATTAAGAAATAAAATCAATTTTTAATCTGCAAATTTTAATAACAAATCGTAGTTACCTTTGTCTGCCTCGCGTAAAGCAAAAATATATTGTTTTCTAATTTCTGATATTTCTGTTAAATTTCCGACACCCCAATTCAAAGGCTTTTGACCTAATTTTTTTATTAATAAATTTGCCATCAAACGAGAAAGTCGACCGTTTCCGTTTGGAAAAGGATGTATTTGTACTAATCGATGATGAAATCTTATCGCAATTTCCTTTTCCGAATATGTTTTATTCTCAATCCAAAATTTTACATCATCAAGCAAAACTCGTAATTTTGGTTGAATTTGATATGGAACAACTCCAATATTGCGTTCGGTATTCCGAAAAGTTCCTGCCCATTTCCATACATCTTTGAACATTTTTTTATGCAATGTTTTTATAAAATCTTCACTTAAAATATCTTTCTTTGTTTTCAAAAGCCATATCTCGGCATTCGCAATTCCCGATGTTTCCATTTCGTTTAATTCTGCCCGTGTTGTAATCCATTTCGCCCTTAAACCCTGCTTTTCCTCCTCTGTAAGAGGGGTTGAATTATCATCTAAAGAGAATATATCTAACATTTTTATTTATCCTCATCCCAAATTCTTGCTATATTTCCGGTCAATAATTCTTTTATAATATCTTCTAAAATTTCTTCCGACTGAGCCAATTGATTTTCCAAACTCATATTTTTATTAACTCGTTTTAAAATACTTCCAGCCTTTTTTTTTGCTTGATTATAAATAACATCGTCAATATTATCTCTTGGCACGAAAGCATAGACAAAATCACAATTTAATACATCTGCTATTCTCTCCATTGTTGAAATTTTGATATTTCTTTCGTTTTTTTCCATTTGAATAATCCTAGGTTGTGAAACCCCCAGCCTTTTTCCCAATTGGGTTGTTGTCATTCCCAAATATTCACGAAGGGTTTTTATCCATCCCTGTAAAGGCATTTCTATATTTGTTTCCTTTAACAAAGCAAATTTCTTCTGATATGTACGTTTAAAAAGATTGTTTTTTTTCATTATAACCTATATATTATAATTTTATATCAATATTATAATATATATATTATAAAAGTCAAGTGCAAATATAATAGATATATTATATTTATTTTCTAAATTATAAAATATAAGTTATAGAAATTTACTAGATAATCCAAAACAACAATTCTTTTTCCTTATCGGACAACAGTTTTACATCCTCTTTGGTTATATTGAATTCTTCTACATATTGTCGAACGTAACGTTTTGCCGATATGCCGTCCTCTATTTCATAAACTGTTTTTATCGTAAATGCTTCTAACAATTTTAAGAAAAATTTTATAAAATAAATTCTTAATTTTTCATAAACCCCATGTTCCTTTAATGTTTTCACAACATACTTTGCACATTGAGCACTGTAACAATAGTAAGGATTTGCACCGGATGAAACAGAACCCGCTACCGGACGGTAAAAGTAGTATACTTCATCTGTGAATTTGATTTTTGCGGTTAAAAATAAAAAGCGGAAATTGTGGTCTATATCCTCGCCCACAACCAAATCTTCATTAAAATATAAGTTATTATCTTTTAGAAAAGATGTCTTGAAAAATTTATTCCATGATGAAAAAGTCTTAAAATATGAAAAATTCGCAAAATCAGCGATGTTTTGTTCTGTCAAACCATTCTTCATATCTATAACGGAAAATTTTGGACAGTTAGAATATTTATGGTTACTGTGGATAAAGTTAAAGATGAAAACATCTTCATCGGAAATTTCCTTAAAAATATTCTCAAATACATATTGATTACCATTTCTGTAAATAAAAAAATCATCATGGTCATGAAAATGAATATATTCACCCTGAGCATGTCTTAATCCGACATTTCTCGCTTGTGCCGTACTGCCAAAGGCTTTTTCGGTTTCAAAATATCTGATTTTTGCGTCTAAGTTTTCTCCATAATCAACGCTTACTCTGTCTTTGTAAGAAAATACAATGTCTCTTACTCTTGCATCAGCACCGTCGTTAACTATAACAACTTCATAATTAGTAAAGGTTTGAGATAATATCGTATCAAGTGCCTTTCGCAGCCACTCCTCTTTTGTCTTATAGTAAACTGATATTGTAACCGTAAGTTTTGTTTTCATTTTCTCACCAAAATATCGAAAAAAGTGGAAATGTATAATTAATGCACTTCCACTTCTAAACTAAAGATTAAATCCAAACTACCAACTTGCTTTTGTAACACCCGGAAGTAAACCTTGGTGAGCCATTTTTCTCAAGCAAATTCTGCACAAACCAAAATCTCTGTGGTAACCGTGAGGTCTGCCGCAAATACTGCATCTGTTGTGCAATCTTACTCTTGGATATTTTCCTTTTGCTGCAAGGATAGTTCTTCTTTCTTCCTTGTTCATCATCGCTTTTTTAGCCACGATATTCTCCTTTTATGTTTTTGTAGTAATGTCCTATTTTTTGAACGGCATTCCCAATTCCGTAAGCAATGCTCTTGCTTCTTCATCGGTTTCTGCTGTTGTGATAATTGATATGTTCATACCTTTTACCAAATCAACTTCTTCATATTTGATTTCAGGGAACAACGTTTGTTCCTTTAAACCTAATGTATAGTTACCACGACCATCGAAACTCTTTGGACTGATTCCTCTAAAGTCACGAATACGAGGAAGAACAACGCAGATTACTTTTTGCAAGAAATCATACATTCTTTCACCTCTGAGTGTAACCATAGCTCCTACAGGCATTCCTTCTCTTAATTTGAAAGATGCGATTGATTTTTTTGCTTTTGTTACTACACATTTTTGACCCGCAATAGCTGTCATTTGTTTTTCTATGGCTTCCGCAGTCTTAGCGTTGTGTGATGCTTCGCCTACACCCATATTCAAAACAATTTTATGTAGTTTAGGAATTTTATGGTCGTTTGTATAACCAAATTTTTCCTTTAAAGCCTTTTTAACTTCATTTTCGTATTTTGTCTTTAAACTTTCAGTTTTTGTCATTTTTCTTTCCTTTTCTACAGATGTCTAAATATTAAACATCAAGTTGTTCACCACATTTTTTACAAACACGAACTTTTTTGCCGTCAATGACAACGTGTTTGATCCTTGTCGGTTTTTCGCAACTAGGACATACAACCATAACGTTTGATGAATCCAAAGGTGCCTCAATTTTAATTAAACCGCCTTGAATACCTGCCATTGCGTTTGGTTTTTGTGCCTTTGTTACCATATTTGCACCCTCTACATACACCTTTGCTTCAGAGGGAACAACTTTTTTTACGTTTCCGATTTTTCCCTTATCTTTACCTGCTGTAACGATGACTCTGTCACCGTTTTTTACATGTAAATTTTTTCTTTCATTTGCCATTTTATTTTCCTTTTTCTACTTTTGATTATATAACTTCAGGAGCAAGAGATACAATCTTCATAAAGTTTTTATCTCTTAATTCTCTGGCAACCGGTCCAAATACACGAGTTCCGCGTGGGTTACCGTCTTTGTTGATAATTACTGCTGCGTTTTCATCAAATCTGATTACAGAACCGTCGTTTCTTTTAATATCAGCTTTAGTTCTTACAACAACAGCTTTAACAACTTCTGATTTTTTTACTGCCATATTTGGAGTTGCATCTTTCACTGCGGCAACAATTACGTCACCTACTGATGCAAATTTCTTGTTAGAACTTCCCATTACACGAATGCACAAAAGTTCTTTTGCTCCTGTATTATCAGCTACTTGTAATCTTGTTTCTTGTTGTATCATCGTTCTATTTCCCTATGCTAAATTATTTTGCCTTTTCAACTACTTCAAGCAATGTCCATCTTTTGTCACCTGAAATAGGTTTTGATTCAATAATTCTTACAATATCACCTTCTGAACATACGTTTTGTTCATCATGTGCTTTGTAATTTTTATTTGATTCGATAATTTTTTTGTATTTTGGATGTGGAGCATAAGATGCAACCTTAACTACGATTGTCTTATCCATTTTGTTACTAACCACAACACCTTGTTTTTCTTTCTTAGGCATTTGCTGCTACCTCTTTTTCTCTTATAACTGTTTTCGCTTGTGCTATTAATCTTTTTGTTTTTGAAATGTCAGCTGTTTTTTCCAATTTGTGAGTTGCTTTTTGCAATCTTAAATCGAATAATTGTTTTTTGTAATCAATAATTGCCGCTTTCAATTCATCAACTGATTTTTCACGCATTTCTTGCAATTTCATTTGTCTTTTTCCTTATGCTTCTGTTTTTTCTACAACCTTAACTTTGATTGGAAGTTTTTGAGCAGCCAATTCAAGAGCATGAACTGCTACACTTCTGTCAAAGTAATCAAGTTCAAATAAAATTCTGTTTGGTTTAACAACCGCAACCCAATATTCTACGTTACCTTTACCTGAACCCATACGAGTTTCGGCAGGTTTTGCAGTAATAGGTTTATCAGGGAAGATTTTAATCCAAACATTACCGCCTCTTTTAATTTCACGAGTCATAGCACGTCTTGCGGCTTCTATTTGACGACTTGTAATCCAGCCGGGTTCAAGTGCTTGTAAAGCATATTTACCAAATTCGAGTTGTGTTCCTCTTGTTTCGGTACCTTTCATACGGCCTTTCATCATCTTACGATATTTTGTCTTTTTTGGCATTAACATAATATTTTACCCTTTATATTTTGTATTTTTACGTGTCTTTAATTAGTCAGTTTCTACTGCTTTTCTTCTTGTTCTTCTTGGTCTTTCTTCACCGTTTGATTTTTTAGAAGTTTTGATATTCAAATCAGCTTGTTCATTTGGCATCAAGTTTCCTTTGAAAATCCAAACCTTAACACCGATTTTACCCATGATTGTATCAGCTTCCGCAAAACCGAAATCAACGTCTGCTCTTAAAGTTTGAAGAGGAATTCTTCCTTCTTTAGCCCATTCTGAACGTGCAATTTCAGCACCGCCCAAACGTCCTGATACCATAACTTTGATACCTTGAGCGCCGGCTCTCATTGTTCTTTGCATTGCTTGTTTCATTGCTCTTCTGAAAGCAACACGTTTCTCAAGTTGTAAAGCAATCGCTTCGGAAACTAATTGAGCGTCAACATCAATTCTTGCAACTTCAACAACATTTACGGTTACTTGTTTTTTCAAGTAAGCAGATACTGCTTGTTTAAGTTCTTCAATACCTTGTCCGCCTCTACCTACTACGATACCGGGTTTTGCCGTAACAACGGTAATGATAATATTTTGAGCTTTTCTGTCAATTAAAATTCTTGAAACACCTGCCGTGTACAATCTTTTCTTAACAAATTTTCTGATTTTAGCATCTTCTGCTACGAATTCGGCATAATCTCTAATCTTAGCGTACCAAGTGCTTGACCAAGGTCTGATTATTCCTACTCTAAATCCGGTTGGATGTGTTTTTTGTCCCATTTTTTCCTTTTCCTCTATTCGAAAATTAATTTTTACTACTTACCGTCGCTAACTTTTACAGTTAAGTGAGATGTTCTTTTCAATCTCTTGTAAATACGACCTTGTGCTCTTGGTTTACCGCGTCTGTAAGTTTTACTTTCATCAGCGTAAATTTCTGATACTTTCAAACTTTCAGGAGCAACTCCATATTGTTCTTTAGCATTTGCTATTGCTGCATTGAGGTTTTTTTCCACAATTCTTGCAGCAAAGTAAGGCATAAAACGCAACATGGTTTGAGCGTCTAAAACAGCCTTTCCTCGAACTTCGTTAATAACTCTGCGAAGTTTTCTTGCTGTCATACTTATATCAGTTTGTCTTGATTTTGCTTCCATTGTTTTTATCCTTTATCTTATTTACGTTTAGCAGTCTTATCTGCTGCGTGTCCTCTATACATTCTTGTCGGAGCAAATTCTCCAAGTTTGTGTCCAATCATTTGTTCTGTAACATAAACAGGAACGTGAGTTTTTCCGTTATGAACAGCGATTGTATGTCCTAACATATCAGGTACAATCATTGATGCTCTTGACCAGGTTTTTACAACTTTCTTTTCACCTGCGTCATTCATTTTGTCGATTTTTTTCATCAATGCGTCCTCAACATAAGGACCTTTTTTTAATGAACGTGCCATTTTTTCTCCTTGTTTATTTTAATTATCTTGTTTTTCTTCTTCTTACAATCAACTTAGATGATGCTTTTTTAGGATTTCTTGTCTTAGCACCCAAAGCAGGTTTACCCCAAGGTGTTTTAGGGTTTCCGCCCGGACCTGTTTTACCTTCACCACCACCGTGAGGGTGATCGCAAGGGTTCATTGTAACACCACGTACGGTTGGCTTGATACCCATGTATCTTTTTCTGCCGGCTTTACCGATTTTGATGTTTTTAAATTCAGAGTTACCCAAAACGCCGATTGTTGCTAAACATTCTTTTCTTACCATTCTCATTTCTGATGAAGGTAGTTTGATTGTAACGTAGTTACCTTCTTTAGCCATTAATTGAGCGGCATTACCTGCTGAACGAACCATAATTCCGCCTCTGCCCGGTTCAAGTTCAATATTGTGAATCATTGTACCGAGAGGAATCATTTCCAAAGGAAGAGCATTACCTGTTTGAATAGGTGCCTCAGGCCCTGAAACGATTTTGTCTCCTACATTCAATCCATCAGGTGTTAAGATATATCTTTTGTCACCGTCCGCATACCAAACAAGAGAAATTCTAACGTTTCTGTTTGGATCGTATTCGATTGTTTTTACAACACCTTCAACACCAAATTTTTCACGTTTAAAATCAATTAAACGGTACGCTTGTTTTACACCGCCGCCTTTGTGACGACAAGTAATTCTTCCGGTATTGTTTCTGCCCGCTTTCTTTCTTAGCGGTCTTAGCAATGACTTTTCAGGAGTTGACGTTGTGATTTCTTGATAATCACTTTTTGTCATTCCTCTTTGTCCTGCTGAAGTTGGATTTAATTTTTTAATTGCCATTTTCCTTATTCCTTATTACTTACTCTTAACGCATCACTGATTGGATTTTGTACTTTTGAGGTTTACATCTCTCAGACTGCTAAGTTTTTTATTTTATAACCCCGTCTTTGAGTTTGAGCCTTGCCGCCGTCACTGCTTATTTATGCAGCTACCTCTTTATTGCCCCAATCCAACCTTTTCGCATTAAGCACCTGCTAATTCTTCAATCGGATCGCCTTCGATTGTTACGATTGCCTTACGGCTTGATTGAGTTCTTCCTGCTTTTAAGCCCATTCTTTTTGCGTGAGAAGGCATATAAACAGTTCTTACTTTTTTAACTTTTCTGCCCGGGAAAGCCAATTCAACCGCTTGAGCGATTTCAACTTTTGTAGCATCTTCTTTAACTTCAAAAGTATATTGACCTTGAGCCACTAAAGTCATTGATTTTTCTGTTATCAAAGGTTGTTTGATTACATCATATAATCTTTCTGTGTTTGTTTTTTCCATTATTTTAACCTTTCAGTTGCTTCATTTACAGCAGCTTCCGTAATCACGATTGAATCTGCTTCTAATAAATCTTTTACATTCAAGTTTGACGGTAAAATCATTTTTACTGACGGAATATTTCTTGCGGAAAGTTCCAAATTTTTATTTTCTTCTGCTTTAATGTCAGCAATAATAAGAGTTTTACCTGTAACTTTTAATGCTTTAAGAACTTGAACCATTTCTTTAGTTTTAGGTTCTTTAATTTCAGAGAAATCTTTAACGATAACAAGTTTTTCAAGACTTGCGGAAAGTGCTGATTTCAATGCAGCTTTTCTCATTTTTTGAGGCATATCGAAAGCATAACTTCTTGGTTTTGGTCCAAAGATTACGCCACCGCCTGCGAACAACGGAGAACGCAGAGAACCTGCTCTTGCTCTGCCTGTTCCTTTTTGTTTCCAAGGTTTTTTACCGCCGCCTGAAACTTCTGCTCTTGTTTTTGCACATGCAGAACCTTGTCTTGCATTGTTCAGTTGTCTTCTTAAAGCCAAATGCATCAAATGCATGTTAGGTTCAACTTCAAACACTTCTTTAGCAAGTGTGATTTCACCTACTGATTTTCCTTTTGTGCTTAATATTTCTGTCATTTTTTTATTCCTTTTTTAAATCTGTTTTTACGATATTAGTTCCATTTAGTTCTTGATGGTTTAATTGTAACCAATCTGCCTTCGCAACCCGGAACAGAACCTTTAATTAAGACTAAAGAATTGTCATTGTCAACTTTAACAAGAGTTAATTTTTTAATAGTAACTCTTTCGTTGCCCATATTACCGGCCATTCTTTTGCCTTTGATAACACGTCCCGGAGTTGTACCTGCGCCGATAGAACCCGGTTCTCTGTGGTTTTTAGAACCGTGACCCATTGGTCCTCTGCCGAAATTCCATCTTTTTACCGTACCTTGGAAACCTTTACCGATTGATTTTCCTGTAACATCAACTTTTTGAACATCAGCCAATACAGACAAATCAATTACTTGACCGATTGTATAATCTTGAGGATTTTCCACTCTGAACTCTTGTAAGTGTCTGTAGTTTTCAAGATTATTTTTCTTAAAGTGACCGATTTGAGCCTTTGTCAAATGTTTTTCTTTAGCGGCTACTGTACCGACTTGGATAGCGTTATAGCCGTCAGTTTTCTCTGTCTTAATTTGAGTTACTACAGTTGGGTTAACTTTTACAACAGTAACCGGAATTACGATTCCGTGTTCATCGTAAATTTGAGTCATTCCAACTTTTTCACCGATTATTCCTAGTGTCATGTTTTTACCTTTCTCGCTCCGTCAGCATACTTGCTGAGTGCTTTCACTTGTGAGCGCTACGTTTTACTTTTACCTTTGAGGAGATTACTTTAAAAACTGTCGTTTTTACTTTGCCCCTCTTTGTGCCGGTTGCATTTCGGTTTTGTTTCTTTGCGGCTTTACCCTTCAGTTAAGCCGTCCGCCTAAACCTTTCTTATGCCCCTTTGCCCCACTTGAACCATCACATTTGGTTCCGTAGATCACATTATCCGTTAAAATAATGTATTTATTAAATTGTCAAATTAAAGTTTAACTTCGATATCTACGCCTGCAGGTAAGTCCAATTTGCTTAAACCTTCAGTAGTTTGTTGTGTTGGTTCGTATATATCAATGATTCTTTTGTGAGTTCTGATTTCGAAATGTTCTCTTGATTTTTTATCAACGTGAGGAGAACGAAGAACACAATATACACGTCTTTTAGTAGGCAAAGGAATAGGACCTGCAACTTTAGCATCCGTATTTTTTGCTGTTTCAATAATTTTTTCTGCTGAAACATCAATTAGTTTGTGATCGTATGCTTTCAAACAAACTCTGATTCTTGATCTTGTGTTACTTGCCATGTCTTTTCCTTTTCATTTTTGGCTATCTACTACGCCATTTGGGCATGCCCGATTGGCATAAAACCCATGTAGGCAGATTAATTGTAAAATAAACATTTTTTCGTGTCAACAAGGAAATTAAAGATTTTATTAATATTTTGTAACAAATAAAGACTCCCGAAAATCAAGAGTCTTTATTTCATTTTTATTTAGAATTTGAACGGATAATCATCAGGAATTTTCCAACCGTTCATACGAATTAACTGTGTACAATAATGCCTGCCTGAGTTTAAATTACAGCCGTGGGAATTATTATTTCTAAGACTGCTTTCCGTTCCATCCCAATTTGCTACATAAGGTTCAACACCTTTTTTATAATAATACGGATCATCTTTTCTTGACGGATAGAAATAGAATATAAATTTTCCTTTACCATATTGAGCATCAACATTATTAGTTGCTTCGTTAATATAATCCTTTACCTTTGGGTAAAAAACCCAGTGTTCATTGGCAAGTGCAACTACACTTGAATCTAATAAATATAAAATAGCTCCGCCGTAGGCATCGTATTCTATCTTAGACAGTTTTAAATAAGGTTCCAAATATTTATCAACCCAAGTTCGTGCAATGGGTTTTGAAGTATCATCTTCGTTATCGGTATCTTTTTCAAAACCATAACCGGGCATTTCCCATTTTTCTTTAGGACCGTTTTCAACTTCGGAAAGTTCTATTGCTTGATTAATTGAAGAATAGAATTTAGCAAGGCGAGTTTCGACAATACGTTTATTGTTGTTTGAGATTAGTGTCGGAATTGCAAGTGCGGCAACTACACCGATGATACCGAGGGTGAGTAGGACTTCCGCGAGAGTAAAGCCTAAAACATAGGATTGCGACGCTCCTTTCAGTCGCTCGCAATGACATGAATATGTATGTTCTGCGTTCAATGTGGAATTAGAACTCCATCCGTCACCCTGAACTTGAGACAAAGCGAACCGTTGAGGTTGACCGAAACGAGTGAGCCTGTCGTCGGTAGACATCAGGGTCTGTTTTTGTTAAACGGCTTTAACATATTCCGAAACGTGTTCGGAATGACGGGTATTAAGTGCGTTCGGGTTTGCCACGCTCACTTCGTTCGCTCGCAATGACGGACGGGCAAATTTTTCAAGACCTAAAAGCGCGTCCTCACTAAGATTGGAACCTAACGC
>JAFUZZ010000063.1 GCA_017476325.1 bacterium
GCGTTTCAGAATGACGGGTTTTTGATGCCCCATTAAAATTTTCAAGAGCAAAATCCGCGTCTTTGCTAAGATTGGAACCTAACGCCCCCTTATCCTCGAAAGCAAAATTCGCTCCCTGGCTACTTTTGAGGCTTATGCCCCTCTTTCCTCGAGAACCTAAAACCGCGTCTTTACTAACGTTGGAACCTAATGCCCCCTTAACTTCGAGAGCAAAATCCGCTCCCTGACTACCTTTAAGGCTTATGCCCCCACAATTCTGAGAACCTAAAAGCGCGTCCTCACTACCGTTGGAACCTAACGCCCCCCCCCTAGTCGGGTGAATGAATTTTTCATAAAATACCTCCTGTTTTATTAATTACATTATCATTATAAACCATGTTTTAAATTTTTCAACCCCTTGTGCTTGTTCAATAAATATCAGACTACTTTTTATTTTGTTCTTTTGATGA
Source organism: bacterium (assembly GCA_017476325.1). Taxonomy (GTDB): domain Bacteria; phylum Cyanobacteriota; class Vampirovibrionia; order Gastranaerophilales; family Gastranaerophilaceae; genus QHMH01. The sequence goes on from JAFUZZ010000063.1 coordinate 450, forward strand.
TTTGATGGATTTTTTTCGTTTCATTACTTTCATAATGCGTTTTGTATCAAAAAGTTTTTTCTCTTTGCTTATTCTTGTTCCCTCAACTTCAAAAACATTTTCTACGGAAATAAATGCTTTTTCGTCTATACTTTTAATTGTCTGTTTAACCTGCGCAAGTTCAATTCTTGATACAACACAGAAAATAATTTCTTTTGCCTTTCCGGAATATCCGCCTGTACCTTTAACATAGGTAATGCCCATTTCAAAGTTTTTCATTAGTGCATCTCCGATATCTCTGGCTTTGTCTGATATTATATTTAAGGATTTTGATTCGTTGAAACCCGCAACAACCATATCAATTACACGTGAGGCTATAAAATACGCAAGAACGGAATACATTGCACGCTCAATTCCATAAAGAAAAGCGGCAGCAGTGTATATAAAGACATTAAAAAACATGATTATCTCACCAACAGAAAATCCTGTTTGACGCGAAATCCTTATAGCCATAATTTCCGTACCATCAGTTGCGGCACTGTTTCTTAATATCAAACCGACTCCGACACCCAAACAAATTCCGCCAAAAACAGTCGTTAACAGCAAGTCGTTCGTAGCAACGCTAAAATGGTTATGAATATAATCTACACTAATACCTAGCATTGCAGTTGCGTAAATTGCTCTTACAACAAACTCTTTGCCCAGCATTTGTAAAGCCATAAACATAAATATTGAGTTTACACACATAATTAAAACCCCAAGATTAATGCCCGTAAGATAACTGACCATAATTGATATACCGATTGTACCGCCATCAACCATATTATTTGGGATTAAAAACATTTCCAAACCAACCGCCTCTATAAAAGCGCCGATTAGCAACATTAGATAAGTTTCAGCTTTTGATGCTTTTTTGTTCATAAAATAATTTTACACTCTAAAAATATGTTTTCAAGTGAGTTAAAAAGATGTTTTTTATTTCTTATGTATGAAAAATTATATTTAAGGGGGCTTGAATTTTTTAAAACATGGTTTATAATGATAATGTTAAAATTAAAAACAGATTCCGATGTCTAACGACGACAGGCTCACACAAAAAATTTAAGATTCTGAAATAAATTCAGAATGACAAATTTTTTGGTTCGCTTTGTCACAAGTTCGGAATGATGGCTACCTGTCATCCTGAACTCGGTTCAGGATCTGTATCCTGAGAGTATTAGCAAAATAAGGAGA
>JAFUZZ010000064.1 GCA_017476325.1 bacterium
CCCCTAGTCGGGATAAAAAGTTGTTTATAACTTTATCTCCTATTTTGTTGATTACTCCATTATTATACAACATGTATCTAAAAACTTTAAACTTTGTATGCTATTGTTTAAATTCAGGTAACTTGTCAATAAAGACGGGTAACGGTTGTTGTTTTTGCATTTCTGGTTGAGAATTTGTGTACACGGCAGGAATTTTTGTCTGTTTTATCCATTTGAACGACTGAACAGATGTTTCTTTGTTTATATCACCGTTTATCAAAACTTTAAATTCTTGCGTTTTAAAATTTGTCTTTACCGTTAATTCAGGCACATTAGAAATATCCTGAATGTCAGCGGTCGTTGTTAAATCAGAAATAAATGCCGATGCAAGACTGCCTGCTTTTGATATGTATGTATTGCCGGTGATGTTTCCAAGCGGGCCAAGCGTAGATACAATTTCATCTGATACTCGTCCCAATATCAACATAAACGCACTATTGTCACTCAAATTGTACCGACCTCGCAAAAATAAACTCATAGACGGTCCCGCTAACTTTATTCCTTTTATATAGGCGTAATCTTTTTCAAGATGGATTTCACCTTGTGCAAAGTTGTATATTCCCAAATCCTTGAGTTTTAAAGCATTCTTGACGATATTCATTGATGATTGCAAAACCCTGTTTGATAATATATTCTGCGCCTGAATTAAATAATCAAGTTTGCCCAAATCTCCTGATACAAAGTTATTTATTATAAATTTAACATCTCCTGTTAATGTTTTTTGAATTTCAAGAGGACTGTCTCCGACAAACGTTAATTTTGAATCAAAATCACAACGTCCGTGTATATCCTGAGATTTTCCCGATACAGCCCTCAGCGCATTGTATGAATCAACTCCTCGACCTTGCAGTGTCATTGAGGTTTTATTCGCCGCTATATTATATTCTATATCTGCGGCTATTTTTCCTGAGTATGCATCCGCCGTAAGTTTCTTTAAGTATAATATATTATCTTTCTCTGATATATTCGCAGCAACATTATCTGCCACAATGTCATTTACCTTAATCTTGTTCGCCTTTAGCGTTCCTGATAAAATATTCGGATAATATTTTTGTTTTTTTGAAATTTGTTTTAATTTATTAACGTCAATATAATCAGCGTTTATATTCACGGTTTTTATACTTTGAGAAAGAAGGTTCTCTACAAAAGCGTTAAGTCTGATTATCGAAGATGCTATTTCGATATAAGGACAATTTATATTAATTCCTCTTTCATCTGCCGTTAACATTACGTTTTTAACAGTCATTAAATATTCAGGGATTGTAAGTTTTGAAATGTTAATATTTCCGCGAACTTTCGGCATATTTATTTCGCCGTACACCGTTAAATCCCCGTTTATTGAAATTTTTGAATTTTTAGGACCCGTTAAATTGTTTTGTGTTGGGATGGCAATTTTTATTCCGTTAATATTCGGCTTTGTCAAAATATTTTCAATTTGTCCCGAATATTCCGCTTTTATATTATCTATCCAAAAATTACCCTTTTCTATATCCAAAACGTTATCCAAAGCAGTCATATTAAGTTTTGGAACCAGCAATGAATTTTCTTTATCAAATACTAGAATATTTTGCGCAAGAAGATTGATTTTTGACCCGATTAATGAAATTTTTGTTTCGTTATTTTTTAGAGCAATTCCCGTGGCTTTATGCTTTATCAAAAGGTCTGATAAAGTTAAATTTGCCCGAGGTTTTGTATCTTTTAAATTTCCTTTCAAATAAGCATTAAAGTGCGCTTTCCCGTCAATATTATATTCTTTTAAAATATTTTTATTTGCAAAATCTTTTAGCTTTATATTAACAGATGAAACAGAGATATCCGCATTTGCGTTAGAATCAATGTTTCCCGAAAATTTCACCGGATATTCTTTGAAAAATGCTCCCGAATTTAAAATTTTAATTTTGTTTCCCGAAAAATCAATTTCCGAGTTTATTCTATCCAAAGAATATTCCCCGTAAGATATTTTTGAGTTTTTCAAAAACATTTTTCCGTTTGAAACCATGTTTTTCAAATTGCTTTTAATTTCAAAATTAGCCTGTAAAACTCCTTGGGCATTAATTTTATCAAAAATATTAACCCCGAAAGATTTACCTATAGTTCGCGCAATCAAAATCAAATCTTTGAAATTAACTTCATCACTCAAAATTTTAAGATTTATGTTTTTGGCTGCTCCGTAATCAAAGTTTCCAAAAAGACTTATTTTATTTTTATGAGATGTGAACAAATCGGATTTGATTTTTAAATTACTTTTGTCCATTACAATATTTGCAAAACTTGCAGGAAATTTTTTGTTTTCACAAACAAAAGTAAAGCCTGATAAGTCAATATTTCCCTTAATATTTGAAGGATTTGAAACATCTGCTTTTATCGTCAAATCAGAACTTATTGAATATCTTTTTAAATTTTGAAATATGTCTAAAATCTTACCTAAATCAATATTTTCATCTTTTGTCTCAGGCATTTTAAAGGTTATATCCACATCATATTTTATATGTTGTTGTTCGTTTGTCAGAACAGAGCCTTTTGCGGATAAATTCAAATTTTTTGTCAAAATATTTTCGTTAAAAACAAGATTATTCCCCTTAATTGAATATTTATTTTTACCGTCTTTCAATGAGAGTCGGAAATAATTAACATTCACGTTCGGAAGTTTTTCGAAAACGGAAATTTTCGGATTTTGCTTTTGTTTTGGCAGATTAAAATCTTTAGAAAGTTCCAGTATTAACTTATCGGCGTTAATATCCGAAATTTTGACGGTTCTGAATATTAACGGAATTACATAAATATTTATTTTTAAGTTATTAACCTGCGCGAATTTTTCTTTATCAAGAAAAATATCCGCTTTATCCACGCCCAAAACCATACTAAGGTTGTAAGAGGTGGTAATCTGCGGATTGTTTAATTGGATTTTTAATCCTGTTTGTTTAAAAAACGAGTCCTCAACTATTTTCGAATATTTATTCAGATTAAACAAATTCGGTATCAGAAACAGGAATGATAAATATATTATCAAACATAAAGACAGAGTATATAAAATTATATTGTTAATTATTTTCATCAGTTTTTATGAATTTGATTTATTAATCATTTTAGTAAGTACGTCATTTGCCCGAATTAATTGTGTATCATTCTTTTTCTCTATATCGTCCTCGGTAAGTTCGACGATAATATCGGGAGTAATCCCCTTTTTGTTAATATCGGTACCGTTAGGAGTGTAGTATTTTTGTATAGTAATGTTAACCCCTGAACCGTCCGGAAGTTTATTAATTTCTTGAACCAAACCTTTACCGAAAGATTGTTCTCCGATTAAAACGGCGCGTCCGTTGTCGTGCAATGCTCCGCTTGTAATTTCGGAAGCACTTGCCGAACCTTTGTTAATCAGAACAACGAGCGGTTTATTGGTTAGTACGGGTTTCATTGTTCTTAGAGTTTCTTTGTAGCCGTCGCGATCTACAGTACTTACAACGACTTTACTGCTTAAAAACATATTTGAAATAAGAACGGCATTTGTTAAAAGACCGCCCGGATTAGAACGCAAGTCAATAATGTAACCTTTTTTATCCGCTTGATCAATCATTGCTTTTTCAAATTCTGCCGCCGCGTTTTTGCTTATAAACGATGACAATCTTACATAACCGATTTGGGGATTAAGTTTTACATCGTTAGGCACTTTTGTAGAAACGGCTTTAAGTTCTATTTCTTGTCGTCGGATATGAAAAGTTTTCAATTCATCTTTACGTTTAATAACGAGAGTAACGGTTGTACCTTCTTCGCCTTTAATTTTGTCGGCAGCTTTTTCAACGGTAATACCTTTAGTGCTTTCGCCGTCGATTTCAATAATTTCGTCATCCGCTAAAATTCCGGCTTTTTCAGCGGGAGTATCTTCCAACGGAGCAATAACCATCAACTTTCCGTCACGGGTTCCGATTTGAACACCGATACCTTTAAGAGAGCCTCGGATACTGCTTGTTTCTTCGGCAAATTCTTTAGGATCTAAAAAACGGGTATATTGGTCATCAAGACTTGCGAGCATGGTTCTTATCGCCATGTAGGAATCCTCGTCGGTTTTGATATAATTATCATATTTGCGCCGCCATTTTGACCAATCTTGCATATTATTAGATGAATCAACGTATTTTGTATTTATTAATCGCCAAACCTGATCATACAACGCCGTTTGACTTTCGGCAGCAAACGACGGCGGAATTGCCATGACTAATGCGGCGAGTGCAAAAACCGATTTTTTCATAATGTTCATAAAACTTCTCCTACTATTCCTCTTTCCTATTATTACACAGACAAATAATAAGATGAATATTTTGAAAAAAAGTTTCATTAAATTAAAAAATTTTTTCACTGTGAATATTTTAATTAAATAAACACTGGACAAAAAAAAATTTTTATGTATAATTATCATATGCTCCAGTGGCGCTCTGCCGAGGGGTCACATAAAAATCGGGGATTGGCTTGATTTTAGGGTGTGGCTTTGAGGGGAGGTAGACGCTAAAGTCTACCGATGCCGCGAAAGCAATTTAATAACTGAATAACTTGCTCCAGTGGCGGAATCGGTAGACGCGTTGGACTTAAAATCCAATTGGGTTAATCGCTCAGTGCCAGTTCAAGTCTGGCCTGGAGCAATTCTTAAAAACTTTGCAAAATGCAAAGTTTTTTTATTGCAAAAAATTTCCTATTATAACACAATTTTCATAAAAAATCTATTAATATTTTTATGAAAATTTTTTTCGAAAAAATTTTCGAAAAAAATTATGTAATAAATTTTC
>JAFUZZ010000006.1 GCA_017476325.1 bacterium
ACCTCCGTTTACTAATAACATTATCATTATAAACCATGTTTTAAATTTTTCAACCCCTATGTATTAAATTTTTATTTATAAAACTTAACTTGTTTTTTTGTTATATTAATAGTACTATGTACCTATAGTTCGGAGAATTTACATGGAATTTTTTAGAAAACATCAAAAGTTAATAATAGCGATTATTGCACTCTCTTTTGGATTGTGGACTGTCGGACTCTTAATGTTACCTTTGTTTTTAAGATAGATGATTGTGAAAAGCGGATTGTGTGGAAAAAGAATATTTTTTTTGAACCTATTGATTTTGGGTCTTTTTGTTATGCTTTCTTTCGCATCTTCACCCGCTTTTGCCACTAATACACACGCGTACAATAAAGCTAAAATTAAAAAACTTAAACTGCTCGAAAATATCGAAACAGGTAAATTATACAAAAATCAACAAAAACTCGAAAATACTCAAAACTCTTTGCAAAAATCAAAAGATAATTACAACGATGCTCAAACTAAATTGTCTAACCTCCAAAAACAATTAGTCCAAGCCTCTAATGAGTATAACGCAATAGATTTTCAAATGCGTCGTCGTATCCGCCAAATTTTTAAATCTCAAAGGAGCGGATTTTTTGAACTCTTACTTGTTGCGGAAGATATTAACGAATTTAGCGACAGACTTTATTTTGAGAAGCTTGTCATAAAAAAAGATTTTGAATCAATGAAAAAAGCACGCCAAAAAGCCAAGGAAGTTACTTTGCTTAAATCTAAAATCGAACAGGAAAAACGACAAATTTCCAATTCCATAACTGTCATGAATAAAGAACAAAATCAGTTAAAAAAAGAAATTGTTAAAAACCAAAAAATGATTTTGAAACTCAAAACTGACAGAAAAACCTACGAAAAAGCGGAACAGGATTTGGCACGTAATTCAAGCAGCATACAATCAATGCTTTCTAAAAATGCGTCCAAAGAAAATGCTTTAGGAACAACATTTCTGCGCCCGATCCAAGGACGAATTACCTCTCCTTTTGGCTGGAGAGTTCATCCTATCTTCAAAAGCAGAACTTTCCACTCCGGAGTTGATATTGCGGGACCTTATAACGGCGCGGTTAAAGCATCTAATTCAGGAACCGTTATCTACGTCGGATGGTACGGCGGTTACGGAAAGGTCGTTATGATTGATCATGGGCGAATTAACGGGCAGTCCGTGACAACCCTTTACGCTCATCTTAACTCGTTTGATGTGGTTAAGGGTCAAAAAGTTGCAAAAGGACAAGTCATTGCCCATGAGGGAACAACCGGTTATTCAACGGGACCGCATGTTCACTTTGAAGTAAGATTAAACGGGAAACCGCAAAACCCGTTGAACTATATTTAATTAATCAAGGATAGTATAATGAAAAATAAATTAACATCATTTTTAATAATATTTTTGTTTTTTGTTTCTCCGGCATTTGGGATAGAGGACAGAAAAGTCGTATCTGACAGCGAAACGCAAGCCGAATTGATGAAATCGTTTAACGAAGTTAATCAATATACCGACAGTTTGTTTACGCAAAAAAATACAAGAGAAAAAATTATTGAAAAAGAAAATGAGGATCTTTTACTCGGAAAAGAAAGAGTTGTAAAAGGTAACAACCGCATATATAAACCAAAAACTTTAACACCGATAAAAAGAATCAGACTCTACCTCAAAGAACGTCCGCAATCCGTTAAAGAACAAATGGAGGCTAATGCAAAAGAGGCTCAGGAAAATACGGTTTCGCAAACAGAGCAGGTAATTCTCGACTGCGAAAACATGGAATATTTTGCCGAAAGAACCGAACTTGAAGCAACGGGTAATGTCTCAATGAGATTTCCGCAAAACCAAAGCGTTCTAAAGGCGGATAAACTGATTTATAATCAAACAACAAATAAAATTACGGCAGTCGGACATGTAGAAATAATCAAAGGCGAAAATAAAATGGAAGGGGATTATCTCGTTGTAAATATGAACGAGGAAAACGCTATTTTCGACAATCCCGAAACTGAAATCGGACAAATTCACGCTATTGCAAAACAAGGATTTTTGTACGGCGATGATTTAATCCAAGAACAAGGCTCTATATATATTACAAAGAAAACCATACTCGAAATGCGCCAAGATGTTTACGGTCCGAACTTGGAAAATATGGTTATTCCCGAATCGGAAAGAAGCCGACTTGTATCCGATGAATTCGGAACCCGTTTAAAACTTAAAATCTCCGATATTTTGGTTAACTCAAAAAAAGAACATGACAATGTGACCGTTAAAAAGGCGGAAATATATTTCAAAGGTAAAAAAGTCGGTGTAATTCCGGCAATGACTATTCACACAAATAAAAACAGAGATTATACAGTCATTGATAACCCTGAATTCGGAACAATGACAAATCTTGGTATGTACCTCGGACCCGGATTTGTTTTTGATACCCCGCACGGTTCGGTTTTAAAATTAATTCCGTTCTTAAACTACCAAAGCGGCGGAGATGACGGCTCTATTGGGGTCGGCGGATATGCCAAATTCAGATCGGCAACAAATATTACAAACATTGCATACGGGACAGCAAATAATATTTTATTGTTAGACGGTCGTCAATACTTAGACGATAACCTCTTCTTCCAATACGGTGCAAACAGATATATGGAAGATTGGTTCATGGGTTCAAGAATGCCAAAACTTATGGGAGAACTCGTTTATCAGGATGCGGTAATCCACAGAAACTTTTTGGGACTTGATAAGGATATGAAATTCTCCCACAGAATTGCCGCAGGTTATATGCAATCAGGACCGAGAGATTCTTCCGGATTGGGTGTATTTAACGAAAATGACATAGGTACAATCAGGGCAAAATATATGGCTGAAGTTGCTCAAACATTGTTTAAGTACAACGATTCAACGATGGATCCTATAAATGCAAGATTTGAAATTGTCGGACAGGGCGCATTCGGATTGTACGGCACAGGGGATACTCAAGGTTTGGTGAGATTTGGACCAAGATTTCACCACCAATACAAACGCTGGATGTCTGAAATAGGCTACTATTTATCAGGGGTACACGACGGAACCCCGCTAAGAAATTACGACAGTTACGTTTATGGCGGGTCAAATGCGTATCTGAGAGAAAGTTTAAGACTTTCAAAATACTTAACATTATCCTGGTTAGGTTCTTTCAACCTTTCTTACAATCAAGAAAAATACAGAAACCGCGACATAAAACTTATGCCTGAATGTGCTTTCTTTGTTGCATTAGGACCTGATGATTTAAAACTGAATATCGGATATGATATTGTAAGACAGCAGTCGTTTATCTATATGACTATGGACTTGGATGCTAAGGGCATGGTTATTGATTATGATAAGATGATTGTTAAAAATCCTGATAATTTCAATTCAAAACCAAAAGAAATTTTATTTGTTTCAAATACACAAAGTGACAAAAACGAAATTTCAAATGAAAAAGCTGACAAACCCGTAAAATACACAGTTACCGCACATGATACAGAAGAACCCGAAAAAGCGGAAGTAACAAATATTATTTACGACGAAAGATTATAAAAATGATAGAAAAAATTAAACAAGAAATTATAGCTTACGGCAAATTGCTTGGTGAGAGAGGATTTACCCCCGGACTTTCGGGGAATATTTCTCATCGTATTGACGATAAAATTATAATTACATCATCAGGTTCTTCAAACGGTTTTTTGGAATACGATGATTTAATTACTATTGATTTTGACGGGAATATCGTTGACGGCGTAAAAAAACCGTCAAGCGAAAAGAAATTACACATTGAATATTATAAACAACGCCCTGACATTCAGGCGATAATCCATGTACATCCTGTATTTTTATGTTCATTTGCCGCGGCGAGAAAACCTCTTGATGAACCTGTTTTGGCGGAGAATGTTTTTTATTTCGGCGAAATTCCGCTTGCTGATTATGCGCTGCCATCCTCTGATGAATTGGTAGAAAAAACGGCAAAATATTTTAAAGATTATAATGCTGTTTTAATGGCAAATCATGGAGTAATTGTCGGGGATGTTAATTTTAAGCAGGCGTTTTTAAAATTGGAACTTGCCGAAACCTACGCTCAAGTTGTTTTAAACACAAAATTACTTGGCGGGGCAGTATTGCTTAATGACAAAGAAGTTAAAGATATTTTGGCATTGAGATAATTTTATTTGACTTAAAAAAGGCGGGCAGAGGATTAAGTTTCTGCCCACTTTTATTCTAGTCACATTTTTGTTTTTCGTTCCAAGAGAGGTCGTTGCGACAATGTAAATAATCGAGATTTTCTTTATAAAGAACCCAACCTGTACAGTATGCAAAATTTAGCCCCCCACTATTTTTACACCAATAATCAAAACCTTCCTTGTTTGATGAAAATGTAGTAACACCCTTTTTATTAAGCATAAAAATAAATCTATTCTTTCCTTGAACAATAGGTTTAGAATCTGTATAAAAGTATAAATAGGCGCAAATGCCACCAGAGTTAGTTAGGCAATCCATTGGAAACCATACTCCAAAAGAAGTTCCGTCCGAAAATTTCGTTTCAGTCTTATTATTTGCCATAGGTGTTGTAACATTACTAAAATAAGGACCCATAATATTCCAAAAATTATCTCTATCAGAGTCATTTTCAAGCCCCCAATTATCAATCGTTCCATGTTCCAATGTTGCTAATTTATATGCCTCTGAAAAAACCGAATAGAATTTTTTAACCTTAGTTACTGTTTCTCGCTCATTCGTTTTTTGCATTAGAGTCGGAATAGTAAGTGCCGCAACAACACCGATTATGCCGAGGGTGATTAGGACTTCGGCAAGGGTGAAGCCCCTGAGGGGCACCAAAAGAGACCGCCTATTTCGCAAATTTTTGACATAAGATATTAACACTAAAGCCTGATGTTTCCAATCAAAAATTTGCCGGCGGTGCAGGAGCCCACCAATAAAAGAGTGTCCGGTGCGTTCGGGATTGTCCTCTATACATGTCATCGCGAGCGACTGAAAGGAGCGTCGCGATACTATGTCATTAACAGATTCTGAACCCGCCTTCGGCGTTTCAGAATGACAGGTTTCTGACGCGT
>JAFUZZ010000065.1 GCA_017476325.1 bacterium
AACGCCCCCCCCCCCTGCTCGGGTTAAAAAAGTTGTTCATAAAATTATCCTCCAATTTGTTGGTTACTTCATTATTATATACCATGTTTCAAAATTCCGCAACCCCTTGTGTTAGTTTCGTAACAAAAATATTTTTTGTCATAAATTATTTGACCAACCGCATAAAAATCATTATAATTATATATATGAAAATTATTATAAAATTATTAATATTAATTATCTTAATAATTTCGCCGAATGCAACCATTGCGGACGAGGATACGGAACTTAGAGATTATCAAGGCATAGAACTTCCGAGCGGTTCTCTTATTCCCGTAATCAGTTTGCAAGATTTTTCTACTCTGACGCATGACGTGGGTTCAAAGGTTGAATTTATATGTTCATCAGATTTGTATCTTAACGAAATTAACATAATTCCAAAGAATACAAAATTCTACGGTTACATATCAAAAATCCATGAACCTATTGTCGGAACGCATGCCGCAATGAGGATAAAAATTGTTAAAGCAGAATTTACAGACGGATACGAAATTCCTTTTAAAGCCTATATTTATTCTCCAAACGGAAACTTAATCGGAGGCGGTATGACAGAACCTGCCAAATATATTCAAAAAATGTCCAAGCGTCAGGGGTACGCAAAATCCGTAGGTTACGTTCCGGGTCCTACAAGAAAAATGGGTGAACACGTTGAAATTGCTGCAGGTGCTGACCTTTTGATTGTTCTGGAAACTCCGGTTTATATTACGCATACTGTTACAAATTGACAAAACTATATCAATATGTGTACAATATAATTGTACATAATTTAGAAAGGGATATGGTATGAAAAAATTATATTCAACTTTATTAGTATTATCAGTAATGACAATGCCTGTTTTGGCCGCTCCAAATTATGAATACTCTCAAAATTCAACACCGACAAATTCTACAATATTACAAGGGCATGTAACGACGGTTCCTGCCGGAACAGTTGTTTCTGCTCGCACATCCAGCCCGTTAAGTTCTTTAAACTTAGTTCAAGGTCAGATTGTTAATGTAACCTTAAGCGAAAATCTTTACAACAACAATGTTTTGATTGCTGAGGCAGGAAGTACCGTCTCCGGCATTGTTATTCAGGCAAGAAAAGCGAAGCATGGTTCTTTAAACGGAATTTTAAATATCAGGTTTACCGAAATAATTACACGCTCAGGACAAAGAATTCCAATCAATGCGTCAATAAAAACTTCCGACGGAACAGGTATCCTTAAAGGCGGAACAAAAATGGATACGGCAAAAGAATATGCTAAGGACATGGCTGTTGGTGCCGGTGCCGGTGCTTTGACAGGGCTTGTGGGCGCCGCAATTTCAGGCGGGGCTTTGGGTAAAGGTGCTGCGATTATGACGGGCGTCGGTGCAGGTGTGGGGCTTGCTAAGTCTGTTTGGGATGAGGGCGTTGATGTTACAATTCCGTCTAATGCAAATATAGAATTATTTTTTAATCAACCTGTTACTGTTGACAGCAAAAATTCATATAGTTATGAATATTAGTCAGTAGTATGATAAGTTTTTTATCATTTTGTGCTTTAAATAAAATGAAATTACACAGATAGGAAAAGAAAATGTCAATCTTGGGAAACAAGAATAAATTATTTGAAGAAGAAGAAACGGATAAAAACGCATATACCGTACCCGTGATGGTTACAAAGGAAGAGGACGGCGTTCCGCTAAAGAAAGCCTTGCTTATCTCAACCCTTTTACATCCGATGGTTATCGGCGGTGCGTATTTACTTTCTTTTATAGCGTTGCTTTTAGGAATTAAGTTTTTTGTTCTTTCTCCTCCGACTCCAAAGCAAAATGATATTGAATTTGTTTTGGTTGACGGTTTGAAAGAGCAAACTCCTAAAAACAAAAATACGAAATTTCGTTCCGAAAAAAATACGCGAACAGGCGGTATAAACAATCCTAAAAAGAAAGTGTCCATGCCGTCGCCGTCTCCTGCTAAAAAGGCTCAGCCAAAAAGTAATGCAGGGGCAAAAGCACAACAACCTAAAAAGGTTGAGAAAAAAGCACAGCCTAAACAACAGACACAACAGCCAAAAACTCAACCTAAAAAAGGTGCTGAGGCAAAACCCGCACCACCGTCAACAAGACCTTCACTAAAACCTGTATCAATTCCAAAGGTTATGCAGCAGCCTAAGTCGAATTTCCAAATTCCTGTACCGTCAGGCGGAACTTCAACGGCAAAAACTTATTCAACAGGTCCTATCGGCGGAAAGGGAACCTCAACAACAGGCGGAACAAAAACAGGTACGGGAACAGGTCATTCTCCGTCACTTGCTCCGACATCAGGTACGAGACGCGGTACGGGAACAGGCTCCGGCACAGGAAGAAGTTCGTCAGGATATGGCAATCCGGGTAATCCGGGCGGCGGAGGCGGTGCTCCGGGAATTGATTCCTACAGAGAACCCGATTTCGGTCCTTATATGAGAGAATTACAACGCCGTATTCGGGCAAACTGGGACCCTCCAAAGGGCAATGAAAGTAAACGTGTTGTTCTTTTGTTCAAAATTGCAAAAGACGGAAGATTACTTTCTTGCAGGGTTCTAAAAAGTTCAGGACTCCCAAATGCGGACAAGGCGGCAATGAATGCGGTTCAACTTACGGCGCCGTTTAAACCGTTGCCTGCGGGATACAGAGAAAGTAGTGTGGACATCTAATTTACTTTTGATTACAATGTATTTGGCGGTTCAACAAGATAATAGGTTAGAAGATTTACAGAAAAGGGGATAAAAAATGGAATTATTGTTACATTCAATCAAATTAGACTGGCCGGTATTATTACCAATTTTGATTTGTTCAATTTTGGTTGTGGCTGTTGGTATTAACAGATGGTCTTTTTACAGAGCAAATAAAAGAGATGTCGTTCAGTTTATTCCAAAATTGCAAAAAGAACTTGCAAGAAACAATCTTGATGCTGCACAAGCCCTTGCTATTCAACTTGGCGGGGTAATCGGTGAAGTTACGGAAGAGGCTGTAAGAATTTTCTCCGAACAAAAGAAAGGCTTTTCTCGTTCTTTCGATATTGCTGCTGCACTTGCAACAAGAAAACTTGAACATAATTTAACAATTATGGGTACAATCGGCGGTGTTGCACCGTTCTTAGGGTTGTTCGGTACAGTTGTCAGAATTCTTTATACATTCCAGGATTTGGCAAGTCAAGGTAATCAATCAGCCGCAGTTGCCATGGGTATCGGTTCCGCATTGATTGCTACCGCATTCGGTCTTGGCGTTGCGATTTGTGCGGTTATTTGCTACAACTCTTTCCAAGCAATAGTTAAAAGATATGAAGATGATTTTCAACTTATCAAATTGTTATTCTTGAGTTTTGTAGATTCTGACGAAGATGTTACAATCCAATCTTCATCAAACATTTCTTTGAAATAGGTAATTACAAATGACTATAAAGACATCAAAAGGCAAACAGGCCTTATTCACGGAAATAAACATAACGCCGCTGACGGATATTTTCCTCGTATTGTTAATTATCATGATGGTTATTGCTCCGACTTTTCAATCAATGGATAATCAAATAACCGTTCCTGAGATTAACAGCGGACTTTCAATAGAGCAAAAAGACGCAACTGTTTCCGTTGCAAAAGACGGCGCAATGTATATTAACGGAAAAAAAATCCAAAAATCGGAATTGGTTGACGAACTTGTTGCAATTAGGGATTCGCTTGAAAAAAAACAAGTCGTTGTAAAAGCGGACAAAGCTGTTAAAAGTTCTGAGGTTATGGACATTATGAATGCGGCAAAAGAGGCAGAGTATGAAAAACTTGTCCTTGCCGGAGAACCTCTGAGTAAGAAAGAGCAAAAAGAGTTAAACAAACAAAATGAATCTTCTCAAACCGAAACCATTAATCAGGTTGAGCAAGAAGATGCTCCCTACGGCGGAAGTGATTGGGTTGAATAAGGAATCTAAAAATGCGCGATAGTTTTAATGAGATAAATATAACACCGTTAACAGATATATTTCTTGTTCTGTTAATTATTATGATGGTTATTGCTCCTTTATTGGACCAACAGGGATTAAATTTGACTGTACCGAGTCTTGTTGAAGAAAATCAAGTTAAAGAATCTAAAATATTGGAAGTTAACATAACCGATGATGACAGGTATATTATCGGAAATGAAGAAGTTTCCGTTAACGATTTGGAAAGTGTTTTAAAAGAAAAGGCACCGAATTATCCTGACGGATTGCTTGTTTTAAGTTCTTCCGAATCAACATATAACAGCGTTGTAAGGTTAATGGATATTGCAAGAAGTTCCGGAATAACGAGTATTTCAATGTCTGAGGGTGATTAGTTTAAAATGTCACCGATTAATATTACAAATTTATTGGTAAAAATTGTTGCCCATAATAATATGGTCAACAGAAATTCCAATAAGAATGTAAATTCGCAAACAAGTCTTTTGCAAAATAATACACAAACTCAACAAAACTCGGGCAGATCAAATATTGCTCTTGCACAAAGTGCTGCCCAAACTCAAAATAGTAATGCGGCACAAAATTTGAACCAAACGCAAAATAGTCTTTTGCAACAACAAAGCAACATTGCTCAAAGAAATATTGCGCAAAATAATTCTGTTGTTCAAAATCAAGCGTCAACATCCCAATCTCAAAACGTATTAACCCAACAACAAAATGTTCTTGCGCAAAATAACATACAAAACAGCGGGCTTGTCCAACAACAGAATGTAGTAAATAACAGACAGGCTAATATTCAACAGCAAAATATTGCGCAAAATGCAGTAAACAACAGACAAGCCAACGTACAGCAAAATAATTTAGCACAAAATATTGCTCAGCAGCAGAGTCTTGTTCAGAATAATGTTGCGCAACAAAATATTCAATCTCAAAGAAATATTCAACAGAACATTATCCAACAAAATAACGTGCTATTCGGGCAAGATGTTAACAAAACCAATAACAAAGCAAACTCTGCGGGTGTTTTTGGTGCCTCAACAAAAAATACGGGCAGATTGACACAACTTGCGCAAACGAATACTTCTGCTCTTTCAAATATTAATGTAAGAAACCAAAATATTAATTATGTTAAAGACATGATGAAACTTCCGCAGGAAATGAAAGATGTGCTTTCTCTTGTTCAACAAACTCAAACTGCGCAGGCAAAAGCTTCCGTACAAGGTGAGACTTCGCTTTTGACACTTAGTAATATTAACCTTAAAAGCTTGACCCTTTTAATCCAAAACGGAAGTAAAGAGGCGTTGAAACAAATTATGAACGCCGCTATTGCTCAAAATATATCAAAATCAGATTTAAAACAGCTTGAGGAGGCAATTTCATATCTTAATGCAAGTTCTTCCTCTCAAGAATCTCAAACACAGGCTCTAAAAAACTTTATGCTTTTATATCTCCCTTGGCTCCCTTTGGAGGAGGGCATGGACTTCGAACTTGATTTTACTTTTGCGGAAGGTTCCGAAGAAGATGATGAAAACATTTTGAACATTGTAATTATGACGAAACATTTTGGCGAAATACATATTTTGATTATTTTAAAAGCCATGAATAATTTTGAAATTTATATACAGTGCTGCAAAAAATTTCCAAAAAGAAAATTAATGAAACTTATTGGAGAGGATGAAAATAAATATACTCTAAAAACAAATATGGTTTTTGAAGAACAAAAGAATTATGAGCCTAAAACAAAAGCGCAAGAGGCTAAAATTACGCTTTCTCATGTTAAAGAAATAAGTCCGTTTTTACTTTTGATTGCAAACTCTTTAATTAAAAATACTCTTCTTCTTGATGCACAGTTGGAAAAAGATTAAAAACTTTTGTAAAAATCTTTACACCATATATTTATATATGCTATAATTTTGACAGGTAGATTTTGTTTTTATAATTCTAACCAAAATTTTAAAAAAAATATATAATTTAGAGGATACATATTATAAAAAAATGATGTAATATGTAAAACAAAAGGTTAAAAGATTGGCAAAGAAGTTATCAGTAGAAAGCATAAAAAAAATATTAAAGTCAAAGGGCTTTAAAGTGAGCATGACGATTTTGTTGATTGCTGCAGCTGCGGCAGCTCTTGGTGCATCTGCGTATTATTCGTATAAAAAAGATCAAACAAAGTTTGAAGCACAGCAAAAAGAACAAATGGCGAAAGAAGAGGAAAATCGTCCGCTTCCACCGATTGACAGATCAAAAATGACGGTAATTGATATATCGGATGAACAAAGCATGGGAAGATTAAATCCTTTCAATCCTTCTCAAGCATTTAATGTTCCCCAAACAGGTCTTGTATCCGAAAATAGTCTTGTCGTTTTACCTCCGCAGGGAAACATCGAAGATTCCGAAGCCGGTGCTGTTATGGGTACAACAATTTCAGGTATTATGTATGACAGCCTTAACCCGTCTGCCATAATAAACATTGAGGGAACGGAATATTTTGTAAAAAATAACGATACGGTTAATAATTACAAAATTGTGTCAATAACACCAAAGCAAGTTACAATAAAGCATGGAAAAAACATATACAAAGCCGGAGTCGGCGAACTATTAACCGAAGTTGAGTCAAATTCAAATATTGTAAATATAGACAAAAAATTTGGCGGAAATAATCAGGATAACATTTCTATAAAAGTAAGGAAAAAATAATGGGAAATTTAAAGAAAATTTTAGCTGGATTAATTCTTTTGGGTTTTGTCGGTGTTTATACTGCACCGCCTGCGATTAGTGCCGCAACGTTGCCGGCTTTGCCGCAGGCTAAGCAAACAACGCCTGCCGCATCAAGTTCAAAAGTTCAATTTAGTAATGATACGGTGATAAGTACAAAAAATCCGCCTATTACATTAAGTCTTAGGAATTCGGATGTTAAACAGGTTTTAAGAATGTTTGCGGATAAAGCAGGCAGAAACATCGTGTTCCACGCTTCAACCGAAGATACTTCCGGTGCTCTTGGCGGAGCAGCAGGTGCCGCAGGTGCTGCCGGAGGACAAAATGCCGTTGTTTCAAATATTACAATGGATTTGGTTGATGTTCCTTTGAACGATGCTTTTCGCATGGTTCTTCAAATGTCAAACTTAACTTATTTCCTTCAGGATAATACTTTGATTATTATGTCTGTTGAGGCGGCAAAAACTTCAACAATAGGCAGACAAAATATTTCCGTAATTCCTGTAAGATATTTAGATGCAAGTAAAATTGCAACTTTCTTGAACACAAACTTTTTCTCAACGGGACAACCCGGGTTATCAAACGGTAATATCGCGGTAACTAATACGGAACGTAACGAAATTCTTTTATTCGGAAACCGAAATGATTATAAACTTGCAAAACAAATTGTTGAGCAATTTGACAAAAAACCTAATGAAGAAACATTCATTGTTAATCATACAACACCTAAAGAAATGTCAACTTTAATATGTAAGGTCCTTTTCAAGGATTTGGCAAAAAAAACGGATGACGAAACCATAATTCTTCCGGGCGATAATGATGAAGAAGATGATGAAGATGCTGATGACGATGATGAGGATGAAGTAAGTACGGTTAAAGCCGGAGAAGGAACTATTGCGTGCCAATTTAGAACTCCTGCGGAAGAGGTCGGCAGCGGAGATAGCGGATTGATTTCTCTTTATACGGGCGGTTTAACGATTGTTTATTTTACTGACCGCGGTACGATATACGCTCGCGGCGGAACATCCGAGCAAATGAAACAAATTAAAGATTTTATAGCAATGAATGACCAACGTCAGTTGCAAGCCTACCTTGAGATGTCTATCATTGAATTGAGTGAAACGGGTTCTAAAGAATTTTCAAACACTTGGAATATTTATTCAAGTTTCTTCACCGGAGGTTTTGATACTAACTTGGCTTCCGCTGCTCCAATGTACTTTGTAGGGGATAAAATTCCTGACATGTACCAACCTGACACCCCAATTCTTGCAAAATATACAGGTTCTCCTGTTATTACATATTCAATCAACTATCTAATTCAAAACGGTAAAGGCAGAGTGCTTGCAAATCCTCGTATTCTTATTACAAGCGGTAAGAAAGCAACAATAAACCTTACATCAAGTTACGTTAAAAAAGTAACTTCTCAGGTTATGGATACCGTTTCATCGTTAAGCGGTGCTGTTCAAAAAACTTATGATATCGGCGAAGATTTGGGTATCGAAATTGAACTTCAACCTTATATCAGTCCTGACGGTTATGTAACAATGAACATTAATCCTACGTATTCAACGATTAAAGAACAGGTTACGGAACCGAGAACACTTGTTACAAATGAAACGCTGGGCACAACCGAATTTGTTAACGACCTTATGGCAACTCTTATCGATAAACGGGAATTAAGTCTTAAAAATATAAAAATCAAAGACGGTGAAACCATGGTTATCGGCGGTATGCTAAAAGAAACGGAAACAAAACGAATTTATAAATTCCCGCTTCTCGGTGATATTCCTTTAATCGGTATGTTATTCCGTTCTACAACTTCTCAAAAAGAAAAGAATGAATTGGTAATTATGTTAACACCTCGCATAATTAAAGATTCTAATGAAGCAACAGAAAATAAGGCAACTTTATAATGGATATTAATGTATTAAACAAATTAAAACATAATTTATCGAAGGATTTTGTACTCCAATTTGATAAATATCAACTCTCTGATGACGGTTTTGTTCCGATTATGTTAAAAGAGAAAACTGCATTCATAGCTATTGGTGCGTCATCTAATAAAGAACTTATCGTTCAACTTTTAAAAGATAAGGGGCTAAATACAAAATTTTTCCCTATTCAAGACGATGAAATCGAAGCCTTAATCGGGTATGTTACAAGAGAATTTTTTAAAGAAACTCAAGAAGAACAACCTGTTCAGGAAATGAATTTTGAACAACAGTCTCAAATTAAGCAAGAACCGCAGGATTTCTCACAAACAGTTAATCAAACATCCGAAGAGGCTCCTCAGGAAGAGTCAAATTTTGAAAAGCCTCATCCTCAACATACTTACGAAAACAATGGGGAAATGGTTTCTCTGACAAACCTTAGAAATATTGAAATGACCGACAAGAAAAAAATCGGTGAAATTTTGATTGAAAAAGGTTATATTAATAAAACTCAACTGACAGAAGCTCTTGCAGATTGTAAAAAGAACAAAGTTCCGCTCGGTTCTATGCTTTGTATGTTGGGATATATTAAGCTTGAACAGTTAAAAGAGGCGTTGGGCGAACAACAACACATTAAAATTCTTGACGGTGACAGTTTTGAAATTAACGAAGATGTTGTTAATATTTTTCCTGCGGATTTTATCAGAAACAACAAAGTTGTTCCTGTATCGTCTGACGGCAGAAATGTTGTTGTAGGGATGATAAACCCAACAAATGAACGTGTATTAAAAGATATTGTTTATTTGACGGGGTTAAAGCCACGTGCAATGTTGATAACTCACATAGAGTTTCAAAATTTCTTGGAAGCATATTTCTCTGATTCTAAAATTGAAACAGGTGCCTTGATGCAGCAATTAGAAGAAGTTTCCGAAGATGCCGAAGAAGAAACAATTTGGGACCAGGCAGAACGTGATATTCAGGACGACAGCGGTACTGTTGCGCAGTTTGTAAACAAAATTATCACAAACGCCATTGATACGGGTGCCAGCGATATTCACATTGAGCCAAGGTTAAGAAACTATGTCGTGAGATATCGGAAAGACGGCATTTTGAAGAAGGAATTAGATATTCCGCCAAAAGTTGATAACTCAATTATCACTCGTTTTAAAGTTCTTTCAAGAATGGATATTTCGGAACACAGACGTTCTCAAGACGGTATGTTCTCCATGAAATATAAGGGCTTGACCTATGACTTCAGAATTAACACCTTACCTGTTGCCGGAAAGGAAAAGGTGGTTATAAGAATTTTGGCTCCTGCTGTAAGTTTGGAAGCAAGCGACAAAGAAATTAAACTAAAAGGAGCTTTTGAAGAAGATAACGAAAAAGTTAAAAAGATGGTAACAGCTCCGAACGGAATTATCTTAACATCAGGTCCGACAGGTTCAGGTAAAACAACTACTCTTTATACGATTTTGAAATCTTTGAACCAGGAAAGCGTTAACATTACAACGATTGAAGACCCTGTCGAAATTAAACTTGAGGGGATCAACCAATCTCAAATTAATACAAAAGCGGGTATTACATTTGCATCGGTAATGAGAGCGATTTTGAGACAAGACCCCGATATTATCCTTATCGGTGAAATCCGTGACTATGAAACTTTGGAAACAGCGATTTCCGCTGCTTTAACAGGTCACTTGGTGTTGAGTACAATCCACACCAACTCCGCGGCTACAACCGTTACTCGTTTGATTGAAATGGGTGCGAAAGATTATTTGGTATCTTCAACCTTAACGGGTGTTGTTGCTCAGCGTCTTGTAAGACACCTTTGTCCTGCATGTCGTGAGGAATATTATGCAAGTCTTGAGGAGGCAAAACAACTTTTTATCGACCCTGTTGAAGCTGAAAAATTTACCAAGACAAAAATTTATAAAGCCAAAGGTTGTAAAAAATGCGAATTTACAGGATATGACGGACGTTTTGGTATTTATGAAATTTTGTCGGTAAACAAAGAAATTAAAAAACTTATCGCAGGCGGTGTTCCTGATATTGAAATTGAAGAAGCGGCTATTGCTTGCGGTATGAAGTCTTTAAACCAATCTTGTTTGGATAATATTATTCGCGGTGAAACAACGATTGAAGAATATGTCAGAGTGTTAGGTGTTGCAAATGAATAGGAGTTTGTAGATGCCTCAGTATAATTACGTAGCACTTAAAGACGGAAAATATCAAATTAAGGGTAAGATGTCGGCAGAATCGACAAGACAGGTTCGTGCCAAAATCAGATCCATGGGGATGATTCCGACTAAAATTACTGAGGACAGGAGAGCCGCCGAAAAAGCAAAGGCCGCAAACAAAGAACCGGACAGACCAACGACGGTTAAGAGTTTGTCTTTGCAAGAGCAAATTGACTTTACTTCAATTTTTCAAATTCTTATTTCATCAGGTATT
This sequence comes from bacterium, assembly GCA_017476325.1. GTDB lineage: Bacteria > Cyanobacteriota > Vampirovibrionia > Gastranaerophilales > Gastranaerophilaceae > QHMH01. Next base: position 11,068 of record JAFUZZ010000065.1, read on the forward strand.
CCGCTTGTTGAGGCGTTATTGTTTATTGAAAACGATTCCGCGAACCCGAAATTACAAGCAATTTCGAGAGAATTAAAAAACAAAATCATGGCAGGTTCTACGTTCTCTGCCACAATCGCTGATTATTCACACATTTTTAATAAAGTTTATATTGGTCTGACAAAAGCCGGGGAAGATTCCGGTGAATTGGATAAAACCATGCTCCGTCTTTTGGAATTATTAAAGAAACAAGATTCGATTAAGGGACGTGTACTTGGTGCATTGATGTATCCGGCATTTACTGTTCTTTTGGCAATGGTAATTGTTACAATCATGTTGGTGTTCGTATTCCCGACTTTTAAGGAAATGTTTGATACACAGGGAAAAGAAATGCCTTGGATTACCGCAACCTTGATGACTGCGGGAGAATTTTTGAAACAGTATTGGATTTCTATTCCGATAATATTTGCGTCTGTAATTTTCGGGACAAAATTTTTGTTTTCGTGGGAACCCAGCAGACGAATTATAGACGAAAAAGTTTTGAAAATACCGTTATTTAGAGAGTTGATGTCATATTCAAACTTCTCAAACTTTGTTGCGGTAATGAACGTTGCTTATGACGCAGGTATTCCTATTGTTGACTGTTTATATTTGGCACAGTTAACATTAACAAATTACACACTTTTAGATGCTATGACGGAAGCTATCAGGGCGGTACAGGGAGGTTCACAGCTTTCCGGTGCATTAAAGGCATCGGGTGTATGTCCTAAAATGTTGCTGTTTATGGTTTCAACAGGGGAGCAAGCCGGTAGTTTGTCCGAAATGTTAAATCAGGCAACCGTATATATTGATAAGCAATTAGATGATATTATTGGTACGTTAACAAAATTAATTGAGCCGTTCATGATGGTATTTATCGGAGGTATTGTACTCATACTTGCACTTGCTCTGTACTTACCGTTGTTCGGGTCTTACGGTTAGAAAGGAAATAAAATAAAATGGCAACACCACAAATGACAAATTTAGTATCAGGCGTATGGTCTGAAAAGGTTTTAGTCGTAACGCAAGATTATGAAATTAAGGGTTTTGTTTTTATGCCTAAAACCGGCAAAAGAAACAGGGTTCTTTCAGATATTCTAAACGGTACAAAACGTTTTGTTGCGATTAAGGATTGCGAGATTGTACACAGACAAAATCCAAATCGTAATACGGAATATCATAATTTCTTGCAATTAAACTTAAATTCAATAATTATCTTGCGTCCGGCAGGTGATGAGGAATAAAACTAAAGCGGCGGACACAATTTTGTATCCGCCACTTTTCTAAATTAGTAAAATCATTAATAATTAATATCTTTTAAATAATTCAGGTTTTCATTTTTAATGACATAAGATGCGCAACCCCATCCATTATCACCTTGTTTGCAATCATCTCTTGTGTTTGGTAAAACCTTATCTTTTAAAATGTGAAACAAAAAGATGTCCTTACCCAATCTGTTCGGAGATTTTTTACCGTTTACATCGTACCAAACAATAGCACATACATTTTGAACCTCACCATCAGAAGCGTTACAAGATTCTCCGTTAGTTCTAAACCAAAAAGTGCTTCCGTCAACTAAAGATACAAAATAGTAACCTGTTTGTGTAACATAAGAATTTGTTTTAACATTGGGACCTTTTCCGACGGTATATATTGAACCATCTTCGGTATAACAGCCTGTTCCTTCTGTTCCGCAATCTTCCGCAATTTTGAAATAATCTTTTATATATTCCCAAAATTCCGTTGCGGACTGAGCATTTACACCGGGGTCAAATGTCCATTTGTCAACCGTTCCGTTTTCTGCTGTTGAAAGTTGAATGGCATTACTTAGTGTTGAATACATTTTTTTAACACTGCTAATAATTTCTTTATCGTTAGTTTTTTGCATTAAGGTTGGAATGGTTAGTGCTGCAACAACGCCGATGATACCGAGTGTGATTAGGACTTCGGCGAGGGTGAAGCCCCTGAGGGGCACCAAAAGAGACCGCCTATTTCGCAAATTTTTGACGTAAGATATTAACACTAAAGCATGATGTTTCCAATCAAAAATTTGCCGGCGGTGCAGG
>JAFUZZ010000066.1 GCA_017476325.1 bacterium
AAAAAAATTCAACCCCATGATGTGGACCAACAGAAACAGCCTTTTTCGAATTTTTCGTTTTATAATAAAAACCCTGCATATATTATTCTACACACAGGGTTTTAATTTAATCTGATTTTTACAAGTCCTTATTGACAAATTCCAAATAATCCTGCATTGCCAAATCTTTTGCATTGTCATACAAATCATCACTTACATATTTTCTATACAATTCTGATCTGTCACCTGAATAGTTACCCATTGTTGACGTATATTTCGCCAAAACAGATTTATCAAGTCCCGCACCGTAAGCCTTTGTTTTTGCATCCGTTCCTGACGGTCTGATTTCAATAAACTTGTCATCAAATTTCATATAAGTTCCGTCACCAACAAATGTAATCTCTTGCAAGTTAGAAAAATCAAGCTCTTTGAAAGTATCGTTTAAAATTTCTTTGACATTTTCAATTTTTAATTTATTTTTTGAAACCCCTATCGCCATTGAAAGATAAAACAAATCGTTCAAAGTTCTCATATTTTCGCCCGCTTTCTTTGCGGCATTGAGTTTTTGAATATCAGTTTCGGATTCGTTGTAATACGCAATGTCTGTTCTTGTATCAAACCGTCCGTTAATCTTGTTTTCGTCCAATACTTGCGCAAAATATTGTGAAAGAGTTTTGTTTTCTTTTTCAAGCCAAGCAATCATCGCCGATGATACAACAATAGCTTCGGTTGCACTCTTTTCACGCATCGCAATAGCTGAAAATCCCGCGTCGGAAGAAATTAACTCTGACGGTCCCATAATCATTCCGCCTGATTCTTCTCCCGCAAACAACAATCTGGGTGACACTCCAAGGTTAATCTTTTTATTCATAACATCAGTAATTACGACTTCTTTGTCAGGAGCATTTTTAAGTTTTGCCTCTACCTTTTTCATTATGTTTGCAATTTCTTTGAACCCAACAGGAACGTTAACCACATTAACTCCCTGATGCGCTGCCCACTCATCCCATGCCAATGATGATGCTGTCGTCTTAATCATAAACATCGGAAAATCATTCCAAACGCCCATTTTTTTCAACTGTTTTGTTCTGAAATCCATTAACATCAAAAATGCCTGATTTGCCGTAAATACCGTAAGAACTCTGTCTTGCGACAGTTTTACATAATCTGTTCCTTGTTTTTTAAGAAAATCAATATTTTTAGCATCCTCAATTTGTGTAACAGTAAGTCTGTCATGATCCGGATCTGTAATTAAAACAACAGTTCCTGTCGGATATTTCGCCAGCTTTTCATCGTAATGTATTGATTCTATTACAGGAAAATACGGAGTTCCGTCCTGTTTTTTAGAAATAACCGTTGCATCAACGGAATAATCATAGAAACATTTGTTTCCCTTTGAATCATGGTCATATTTACCGATTGAGTGGAAAAACGGATCTTCTTCCATATTAAACCAATCGTATTTATTGGACACTTCAAGTTTTTCAAGGATTTTACTCAAAGTTCGATAAGCACTTCCGCCAACGTTTTCAATTACGATTTTGCCGTCAAAGTTTTTTACCAAATCTAGGTTAATCGGTCTTGCAACCCCGGTTTTAAGATAATCAATATAGAGTCCGATACCGTTTTCAAGGTTTTTCATAGTTTCTTCGTCAATGTTTTTATCATCAGCAGATGCAAACTTGATATCGTAATATCCGTCACGTTCGGCAATTTCGAAGATTTCACGAATTTTATTAACAAATTCCATAGACTCTTCCGGCAAATATTGACCGCCCTGACAGTTCAAATCCTTTGTGGCGTTCTTTACGGAAATTCCGTGGCTTGATGTGATATACTCTCCGCCAATTAAACCTAACTTGAAAACCAAAAAGGATGCAAGCCAAATCGGAATTGTTTGTTTTTCAACAGGCACAAGAGTTTTAATGCCGTAAGCAGCCTGTATTCTTGCAATAATTTCCAAAAAAGCATCGGAATTATATCTAACCTCACGTCCAACAAGTTTTGTAGGATTTTTATACCCTTTTTCATTTGCAACAAGAGCCTTTGCGACAGTTGCAAGCGTAATTCCAATCATGTTAATAGGAAATCTTGTATCTTGCGGATACAAAATATTTTGAGGTCCTCTTATACCTGCCGTTGATACTTTTGCTTCTTTTTCGTAATTCTTAAACCAATCATATAAACCTAAACCCTCAGGATTTTTTGTTTCATCATAAGGATAAAGATGTTCCTTTTTTAACCTGAAGGTAAATGCGTCTTTATTTGACAAATCAATAAGATTAAGATTTTTTATATATTGCGGTGTTTTTTCATCAACGCTTTTAAACAATTCATTTTCAAGATTACAAGATGCCGTTTTTACCATTTTTAAACCCCTTCTACTTTTAACCGTAAACTTTATTTTTTTTTAGATTACCATAAAATTTATTTTTAGTATATAATTATTTTGAGGGATTTTTAAATATGAAAACAGCAGAAGAAAAAAAAGAATTAACCAAAAAATATATGACAAGGAAACCTGAAAGTTATAATCTTTTCAGGACGATTTGGCAATGGTTGGTCACAAAATTTTGGTATGGACTGAGTTATACGTTCATATACAGAAAAGAAGTTTACGGGAAAGAAAATATTCCAAAAACAAACAATTATATAGTAGTTGCAAACCATCTTTCTACGTTGGATCCTCCGCTTTTGGCAAACATTATGCCAAACCCTGTATCTTTTATGGCAAAACGGGAACTTTTTGAAATTCCAATGCTTAGAATAATGTTAGATTGGTTGGGAGCATTTGCCGTTGACAGAGAAAATGTAGGATCCTCAACCATTAGAACCGCAAAATCAATCAGTAATACAAAAAATTGGGTTTTAGGAATTTTTCCTCAAGGTACAAGAGAACCCGCAGGCAAAATTACAAAAGTTACAAAAGGATTTGCAGGATTGGCAAAATCAACCAAATGTAACATTTTACCCGTAGGAATTTTGGGAACGGATAATCCGAAAAAAATTCCGTTTACAGGTAAAATTATAGTGAAAATAGGTAAAGTTATTGAAAACACCGGCGACGCAAATCAAATGATGAATGAGTGGATTAAAGCTATTCAGGAACTTACCGGATTTGAATACGCTCCACAATCCTAAAAAGAGGAAGATATGGCTGAAAATAAGATAAGAAATTTTAATCGTAGATATACTAAAGAATACCATATTTTTAGATGGTGGCTCCATCTTTTTGCAATGGTAATTACTTATCCGTATTTCAGATGGTCTTATAACCTTAAATTTGAGGGCAGAGAAAATTTACCTAAAGGCTCTCATTACATTATTACGGCAAACCACATCTCTATGTTTGATCCGCTTATGGTTTCAACTTGTGTTTTTAAACCGATTGCGTATATGGCTAAAAAAGAGTTGTTTGACGAAGATTGCAACCTAAACTGGTGGATTAAACGACTGGGTGCATTTTCCGTTAACCGAGAAAAGCCCGAAATAGGAACATTTAAAACCGTCAAAGATGTGTTAAAAACAAATTGGGCACTTGGAATTTTTCCTGAAGGACACATTAACAAAACAAATAAAATAGCTAACATACAAAAGGGATTTGCTGTTATTGCAAAGAAAGCAAAATGCGATATCGTTCCGATTGCAATAAAAGGATTTGAGGGCTATACAAAAAAATTCCACGCTCAAAATATTGTTTTAAAAGTCGGAAAACCAATTTCTCACGAATTAAGTGACACAGAAATTCTTGAACAATGGGTTAACTTTATTTGCAAAGAAACAGGACTTGAAAACGGAATGATAAAAAATATTGACGAAGAAAATATTGTTAACGTATAATTAGAAAGAAAAGGGGAAATATGAACACAGCAGTTATAGTCGGCAGAGTAGGAAAAGATCCTGATATTAAATATTATGAATCAGGAAAAGTCAGAACAAGTTTTTCCGCAGCGGTAAACCGTTGGGATTCTAAAACAAAATCCGAAGTTACGGACTGGTTTAACATTGAAGTATGGGACAAACAAGCGGAATTTGCGGGAGAATACGTTAAAAAAGGCAGACTTGTTGCGATTGACGGCAGAATACAAATTTCCACATATACTGATGCAACAGGTTCCGAAAAACAGTGGAACAGTATTGTGGCATCAAATATCAGATTGCTTGGTTCTAAAAGGGACGAAGAACAACAATGATTATGTCAGGTTTGATAGGCGTCATCGCTGATGATTTAACAGGCGCGAATGATACGGCTTTGCAGTTTCATTTGCGCGGTTCGAACACGCAGATTATCCTCTCCGAAAATACCTATTTACAAAATCTTAAAAATACGCAAACTTGGGCTATTTCAACGGAGACAAGAAACAAACGCCCTGAAGTCGCTTGTGAAAAAGTTAAAAAAGCAACAAAAACATTTATTGATGAATTAAATTTAGATTACTTTTATAAAAAAATAGATTCCACAATAAGAGGTAACATCGCCGTCGAAACGCTTGCAATGCTTGAAACATTAGGTTGGGATGCTGCAATAATTGCGCCCGCATTTCCGTCCGAGGGCAGAATAACCGTAGGCGGCTATCATTTGTCAAAAGGGATTCCTATTGAAAGAACGGAAATGGCAAGAGATGTTCATGCTCCGATTGTAGAGTCTCACATTCCTACACTTTTGAAAAATCAACTTGCTGATGACAAAAAAGATTTGGTCGGATATATTACGCTGTCAACAATTATGAAAGGTGCAGGTCCGATTTTAAACAAAATTAACGAATGTATTGCCGCCGGCAAAAAACTGATTGTTGCTGATGCCGCATCAATCACGGACATTGAACAAATCGTGCTTGCAATACATAAATCAACAAAAAAACTTTTGCCTGCAGGTTCCGCCGCTTGTGCTCAAGCGTTAGGCAATATTTGGCTGCCAGAGATGAAAAACCAACATATCAAAAAAGTTATTCCAAAATTGCCAAAACTTGTAATTTCAGGAAGTGCAACACAGATTACCGCCGCTCAAATTAAAAAACTTGCGAACGATGATGAGTTTGAAAATGTTTACATGATTAATCTCGATTTGCAAACGGTATTGAAAGATATTTCTCCGGAACTTATTCGCCGAATATTGGATAATCTTAAAGGAACAAATACTGTTGTTGTAAATACATCATATCTTATTGCCGATTTTGACGGATTTTCGGACGATTCGCTAAATGCGGAACTTACAAAATCAAATCTTGCCTCAAAAATTACGGATTATTTGGCAAAATTAACAAATATAATTACTCACCAAACTGACGTAATTTTAATTACACTTGGCGGTGAAACATCTTACAAATGCTGTTCGGCAATAGATTCATCTCAACTGCATCTCATTGATGAAGTTTTGCCTGCTATTCCTTTGTGTATGGATTACAAAGCACAGTGGATTGTTACAAAATCCGGCAATCTTGGCGGACCTAACACGTTAATTGATATTTTAAAATACTTTGAAAAGAATGAAAATGTGTAAAAAAGTAATCATTACAACAGGGGATCCAAACGGAATTGGGGCGGAAGTTACCGTTAAGGCTCTTAAAAATTTTAACAGAAATGATTTTTTTATCATTTCAAACAGAAAAGTTTTGGGATTTGAACCTGATTTTGAAATTGAACTTGATAAAATTGAACCATCAAAAATAACAAAAGAGGGCGGGGAGTTTTCTTATCAAGCGTTAAAAAAAGCCTGTGAACTTGTAAAATCCGGGGGATTTTCCGCGATTGTAACCGCACCTGTAGCAAAAGAGGCTCTTCATCTTGCGGATCATAATTTTAGCGGACAAACCGAGATTTTGGAAAAATACCTTGCTCATAACGGTCAAAAAGCAGAAATGTTGTTTGTTGCAAATAATTTTAGAGTTTTACTTTTAACAAGACATGTTGCATTAAAAGAAATTCATTTGACGAAAGAACTCGTTATCAAAAAGGTTTTAACAGCAGTTGAGTTTTTAAGCAAAAATCAGAAAATAAAAAATCCTAAACTTGCTCTTTGTGCATTTAATCCGCATGCGGGAGAAAACGGACTTTTTGGAACGGAGGAGCAAGAAATATTAATTCCTGCAGTAAAAGAATTAAAAAAAATGGGAGTTAATATTACCGAACCGCTTCCGGCAGATACTTTGTTTGTAAAAGCAGGGAAAAATTTTTTAAAGAGCGAAAATGTTCCGTTTGATTGTTACATTGCGTGTTATCACGATCAGGGATTAATTCCTATAAAAACACTTGCGTCTGATTGTACCGTAAATACAACAATCGGATTGGATATTATTAGGACGTCTCCTGCTCACGGAACAGCTTTTGACATTGCAGGACAAGGAATTGCAGACGAAAAAAGTATGACAGAAGCAATCAGACAGGCTTTAGAATATTAAAAAAGTGCGATTTCTCGCACTTTAAAGAACTAAAACTTAATTGGATAATCGTCAGGAATTTTCCACCCGTTTTGGCGAATTAATTCTGTGCAAAAAGCTCCACCATTTGGAGTACATTTGTAGTCTGGATTTGTGAATAGCGTTTCTCTATTGCCGTCCCACGAATATAAAAATGGCTCTACACCCTTTTTATAATGATATGGCTGATCTTCTCTGTCTGGAGCAAACAAAAAAGAAAAATAATCTTTACCTGTAACGCCATTAGGATCATCAAAATATTTTGGTTTAGGAAAGAAAGATGATGAATAAGAACTCAAATACATTCCGCTTCCATCCGGAAATAAGATATAAACAAGTCCATTTTTAACATAGATGTCACTTGTTTTAAGATAAGGATTTAAGTATTTATCAAACCACGCACGGTTAGTCACGGAAGCCTCTTCTCCTGTTGGAGCAACGAGTTTGTCCCATTTTTCTTTAGGCCCGTTTTCGACTTCTGAAAGTTCAATTGCTTGGTTAATATTGGAATAAAACTTTGCCAACCTTGTTTCAACAATACGTTTATTGTTATTTAAGATTAGCGTCGGAATTGTGAGTGCCGCAACAACGCCGATGATACCGAGAGTGATGAGGACTTCCGCCAACGTAAAGCCCCTGAGGGGCACCAAAAGAGACCGCCTATTTCGCAAATTTTTGACGTAAGATATTAACACTAAAGCATGATGTTTCCAATCAAAAATTTGCCGGCGGTGCAGGAGCGCACCAATACAAAGGGTATCTTTCGC
>JAFUZZ010000067.1 GCA_017476325.1 bacterium
GTGACTCTCAGGGTACAGATCCTGAAATAAATTCAGGATGACAGGTACCCGTCATTCCGAACTTGTGACAAAGCGAACCAAAAAATTTGTCATTCTGAATTTATTTCAGAATCTTAAATTTTTTGTGTGAGCCTGTCGTCGGTAGACATCGGAATCTGTTTTTAATTTTAACATTATTATTATAAACTATTTTTCAAAATTTCAAGTCCTGTACACACCATATTAAAAAATAACGAGGACGATTTAAAAACAAATCGACCTCGCTTTTGCAAATTTATTTTTTTCTATGGAATTGAGGATCCCAGTTATCAGAGGCATTCCAATGAAGTTCTCCCAAGAAATTCTTAATTGAATCTGCTATGTGGAGCTCTTCTTTTGGCTGACCAGGGTCTTGATATACATATCGGCTTCCGTTTTGTCCGATGAATTGTTTTTTGTAACCCTCAGCTTCCAACTGATCTTTTGTTTTAAATCCTTGTGTGCCGGCTGTAGTTCTGTTTGTGTTGTCTCCGTATATGGCATGAATACCGTTATCTACAGCATCTTTAGCAAATCCTCCTGATTTCTTTTCTCTTTCAAGCGCCGCAATCTGTTGATGCCCGGCTGTGCTCAATTCTTGTAATTGTTGCAAACCGAGTTCCAAGTCAGGAGACTTTTTGTCTATTTCTTCCATTTCTTTTTTCATGGTGTCAATCTTAACTTGTAATTTCGCCTTATACGCTTCATCATTAGAGTTATCATACATCGTCTGATAAAGTCTAAGTTGTCCGTTTAATTCTATCCATCGCTGTTTACCTGTTTGAAGCTCCTTATCCATGGACGTCACTTTTTCATCAATCGCTGTTAAATCGGATTTTATACTTTCGATTGTGCTGTCGTAAGAACCTGAATTAACACTGTTTTGCGCTGATGTTGTCGAAAAACTGTTTACGTAATTGTAATGTACACCGTCTGTCATGCTTAAACTCCTTTTATATATTGCACTCTTGTTCTATGTATCGGATAAAATAAATTTTTCTTTAATATAAATTAACATAAATTTACATGTCTTTTATTAAAAGTTTATTCGTTATAAAATAGGCACGAAAGGAAGAAAATATGTTAGATATTAAATTAATCAGAGAAAATCCCGAAAAGGTTAACGAACTATTAAAAAGAAGAAATCCCGAACTTTCAATAGACGAGGTTTTAAAAATAGATGAACAGCGCAGAAATGTTCAAAAGCAAGCAGACGATTTGAGAGCAAAAAGAAAATCCGAATCTCAAAAAATCGGAGAATTGAAAAAAAAGGGCGAAAACACAGACTCCATTCAAGAAGAAGTGCGTCAAATCGGTGATGAAATTAAGGCGTTGGAAGAAAAAGAAGTTGAACTTGATGAACTTCAAAGAAAAACTTTGTTAAGCATTCCGAATATTCCCGATGAAACAACGCCAATCGGTTTATCCGAGGATAATAACATTATTGTTTCAGGTTTTGGCGAACCGACGGAGGCAAGTTTTGAACTTAAACCACATTGGGATTTGGCGGAAGATTTAGGGCTTGTGGATTTTGAACGCGGTGTAAAACTTTCACAATCAAGATTTATTTTGTATCGCGGAAAAGGTTCTGTTTTGGAACGTGCCATTATTAACTTTTTCCTTGATGTTCATACAAAAGAGCATGGATACGAAGAAGTTTTGCCGCCTGTTTTGGTAAACTCTGCCGCAATGACAGGAACAGGTCAGCTGCCAAAATTTGCGGAAGATATGTATAAATGTAAAAACGAGGATTTATATTTAATTCCGACGGCGGAAGTTCCTGTTACAAATATATATCAAGGTGAAATTTTGCCTGAGGATATGCTGCCGAAATACATGACTGCATACACCCCATGTTTTAGACGTGAGGCAGGCTCTGCCGGGAAAGATACAAGAGGGTTAATCAGAGTTCACCAATTTAATAAAGTTGAACTTGTTAAGTTAACAACTCCTGAAACGAGTCATGAAGAACATTTGAAATTGACTAAAAACGCCGAAAGAATATTGGAACTTTTAGAGCTTCCGTTCCGCAGAGTAGAACTTTGCACAGGCGATATAGGTTTTTCTGCGAACAAATGTTTCGACTTAGAGGTTTACATGCCGTCATACAACGGATACAAAGAAATTTCAAGTTGTTCAAACTTTGGAGATTATCAGGCAAGACGTGCAAACATCAGATATAGAAGTAAGGACACAGGAAAAGTTCAATTTGTCCATACATTGAACGGTTCAGGGCTTGCTGTAGGAAGAACTTTTGCCGCAATTCTTGAAAACTGTCAACAAGAAGACGGTTCTATTAAAATACCTAAAGTTCTTCAACCATATACAGGTTTTGAAGTTATTACAAAAGAATAGAATATTTTTTATTAAAAAGCCCACTTTTCGGTGGGCTTTTTTTTATTACTCAGATGCAACACAAATACTGGAAAAACCGTATTCCCAAGACACGGCTTTAGGGACACCTGCCGTCATCCCTAAACCCGCGTTATCTTTAAAAGTTACAGCAAAAGCAGAATGATAATAGGAACTTGAACCGTCTAAAGCCCAATATCCTAAATTGGTGTTAACACCGGGAAGTTCTCCTTGTTCGGAAAGTTTTGTTAACTGCTCTTTGGTTGCCAGCGTCATGCCTCTGTCTATACAGCCTTGAACTGCAGCATTATACATGTCGTCAACATCTGATCCGTTTGGATGCCTCCATGTTTGAGTAGCTTCAGGGCGTCCGATTGAGGACATATAAATGTCTGTTCCGTCAGACAATGTAACCTTGTATGCAGGGGTCTCGTAATCACCGTTTGTAATTGTTTTTCCGGCTATACAAGAATTTTGATATCCTACATTGCCGTCTAAGCAGCTTGTGCATTGTGCATCTGCACAACCCTCAGGAATTACAGGTGTCTGCGCAGTCTCAACCTCTCCCGTCCAAAGTTTGTGGTGTGCAAGAATATACGCTCCGCAATCGAGTCCCGTTTCGCATGAGTTGCTTTCGCCAAGGGCTTTAAGTCCGTTTGGTGTAAGGTTCATCGTAAACCTGTCTTTACCTGCCGTGTTTGGTCCTTTCTTTCCGTTTGTGTCGATTGTCAGTGTGTCACAAATGTTGTCTGTGCAACTTTCGTCGAAGGTTCCATAAGCAAATTGTGAGCCGTCCGCAAGACATACGTTCGGAGTGAAGTTTGTATCGCCCGCATCTGCGTCACATCCTGTTGTTTTAAGATGGCTTTCGAATTTTGATTTAAAATCAGTTTCTGATAATTTATAGAATTTTGTTTGTTCTGTTGCTTCGGTATTCTTTAATGCGTTAGAGAGTATATTATTCATTTTTAAATAATGAGA
>JAFUZZ010000068.1 GCA_017476325.1 bacterium
GCGAAAGATACCCTTTGTATTGGTGCGCTCCTGCACCGCCGGCAAATTTTTGATTGGAAACATCATGCTTTAGTGTTAATATCTTACGTCAAAAATTTGCGAAATAGGCGGTCTCTTTTGGTGCCCCTCAGGGGCTTTACGCTTGCCGAAGTTCTCATCACTCTTGGCATAATCGGTGTTGTAGCAGCACTGACAATCCCGACCCTAATGCAAAAAACAGATGAGCGTGAAACTGTAGCAAAAGTCAACAAAGTCTTTAGTACAATAAAAAATGCCGTTAATCTTGCTATATCAGAGAACGGTTCTCCAAGTTCCTGGGATGTTGATTATGTAGCATATCGTGATGATGACGAAATAACAAAACTTGCGTCCTACATTAAGCCTTATCTTAACATATCAAAAGACTGCGGAACCTCCGAAAGCGGTTGTATGTATGACGGAATGTATAAAGCCTTAAACGGAGATGATAAATATGTTTATTCGTCTATTGACGGAATATATAGATTTTTGTTAAATGACGGAACTTCTCTTTTTATGAGTACATCTGCAAACGGAGGGGAGCTTGATAATAATCTTCTTCGTTTGGCAACTGTTTATATTGATGTAAATAATGAAAAAGGTCCAAATCAAATAGGGAAAGATCTTTTTGTAATGTTTTTAAATAATAACGGAGTTTCTTTGCCGAGTGAGTCTTGTTCATTATATGAGGGAGATGGTGGAGGTTGTGTGGAATATATAATCATTAATAAAAATATGGACTACCTTAACGAATAAAATCCCTCAATTTTGATTGTTAAATAATAAAAATGCGGGCGTGAAACAAGTTTATAGAACGCCCACATTTTTGCAATTAAAATAATTCTTCAATCTATATTCTTAAAACATATCCGCCCTTGTCAGCGTTTTCAAGTTTATCACCCTTGATTTTAGCACGTAATGTTTTTATATATTTGTAAACGTAATCTCTTGGTAATGCCAGCAAATCCGCAAGATCTTTTGCATATACAATCTTGCCCGCATGCTTATAAAACATTTCAAATACTTTTTGTTCCCTGTCTGTCAACGGCTTTTCAAATTCTACTCCCGCATAATTCAATCCTGCAACGGTTTCAACAGGTTTTTCCGCTGTTGGTTTTTTCTCTGCGGATTTTTCTTTTACAGGTTTTGTTTCCTTAACTTCTTGTTTTACATTTTTAACAGATTCAGGTTTGACAGATTCTTTTTTACCCGGTTTGCTTACTTGTTTTGAAAGAGGTTTTATTGTAGTAATTTTTTCGGAATCTCCGAACGACTCAATCTTTGTTATAACAGGCTGCCCCTTCATTACAATGTCGATAAGGTCATTGGTATGCTTTTGCTCTTCCAATACCTTACCGCGTCTTGCGGCAAACTCTTCCAACGTAATTTTCTCTAAAGAACTTCTCCATTCTTTTATTTCTTCTTTCGTCAAATATTCAGGCATTATAAACTCCTTTTAATACTTCCGTCATGTATATTTTATATAAAGAAAATGTTTCGTAAAGTAAATTTTTCTTAAAAATTTATACAATACTGTATAATAATTATATATGAAAAAATTTGAAATTTTTAATAAATTTAATACACCCGTATTAATTGTTAACAGTAAAGAAGAAATCATCTTCTCAAATAAACTGTTTACAAAGACTTTTGGCAGTTTTTCATCATTAAAAACTTTTTCTCACAGAATGAGTTTTGTAATCGAAATTTGTAACCTTGACAGTGAAAACCAAAAACTGTATTCTCCAATCTATCAGGCTTTTTATTCTCCTCAGGATTTTTATGCCTGTGTAAAATATCAGAGCGCAAACCTTATGTATTTCTCGCTAAATTCCGTTAAACGAGGAAAATACACCATCATGATTTTTGAAAACATAACCCTAAAATACGAAACGGAAAAATTAAAATCCGACTACGATAAACTTAGCGAAAAATATGTAAATCTTTTAAAAGATTCTCAAGGTTTTGCCAAAACAAGAAAAATGGCTCAGGAACAAGCGGTCAAAATGGCGCTGTTAAACAAAATTTCAAACTCCATAAGAAAATATATGGATTTGTCAGAAATTATTAACTCGGCATTCTCTGAGTTTTCCGAATTTTTTGGGGCTTTTAAAATTTATTACGCTTGCAAGCATGACAACAGTTTCAAAATTGAACAAATTAACAAAGAATTTTTAAGCGAAAAAAATTCAATAATAAATTTTGACGAAAAAACATTAAAAGAAATTAAATCAAAAAAAATAACAAGTTCTGTATGCCTTAAAGAACATCTTGACAGCGACACCTTCAAAACCTCGGTTTACAGAATAATTATCCCGATATATCAAGGAAAAACGCTTTTGGGAATAGTCGTAATCTTATCCAAAAAGCATCGAACACTGGATAGCGAGAGTGATATTCTTGACGGTATTTCAACACAATTAACAAACGCTATTATTCAGGCAAATACGGTAACGGAATTAAAGCATGCCCTAAAAGAATTAAAAGAAACCCAACTGCAACTGATTAATTCCGAAAAAATGGCATCTTTGGGTCAATTAATTGCCGGAGTTGCACATGAAATTAATACCCCGTTGGCATCAATAAACTCAAATAATTCAATTAACGCAAAAATTATTAGAAAAATAGAAAATGAAAATTTATCCCAACTTTTGACAGAAACAAATTCTCTCGATAAAGAGGCTATAACAAGAATAAATAATATCGTAAAAAGTCTTAAAAAATTTGTAAGACTTGATGAAGCGGAAGTTCAGGAAGCGGATATAAATAGGGAAATTGACCTGACTTTGGAATTAATGCGGCATGAAACAAAAAATAAAATTGAAATAGTAAAAAATTACAGCAACTTACCAATGATAAAATGCTATCCAAACATGCTCAATCAGGTTTTTATGAACATGCTTATGAACGCATGCCAAAGCATTGAAAAACAAGGTACAATAACGATTACAACCGCACTGGAGGACAATAATTTAATTGTAAAAATAAAAGATAACGGAAAAGGTATTCCCGCTAAAAATCTTGAAAAGATTTTCACTGCAGGGTTTACAACCAAAGGGGTCGGTGTCGGAACAGGACTCGGACTTGCTATTTCTCAAAAAATTATCGAAAAGCATGACGGCAAAATTTATGTCGAAAGTGAAGAAAATGTCGGAACAGAATTTACTATAACAATTCCAAAGTCCTATTAAATAAGCTTTTTGGAATTTATATTACGAATTGTAACAAAAATTAGAAATCTTGAAATTCGGGAAAGTATATATACTTTATATACATGTAAGAGAGATTTAATTATTTAGTCAAAATAAACTCCTTTTTTACACACACACTAACCATTACCTACTTACCTACCCTTCCTAAAACGATTTTTGCCTCCGATTCGGAGGTTTTTTTTTGCGAAAAATGAGAATAGTTATTTTTTCAAAAAAGCCTCAATAAAGCCATCCAAATCTCCGTCCATTACGGCATCGACGTTACCGACCTCGAAGTTTGTTCTGTGATCTTTAACCATTTTATAAGGATGAAAAACGTACGAGCGGATTTGAGAGCCAAAGTTAATATCAAAATTTTCGCCTTTAAGTTCGGCAAGTTTTTTTTCGTGTTCGGCTTGACGCAGAGCCAAGAGTTTAGATGCCAAAATTTGCATGGCGTTTTCTCTGTTTTGGAGTTGAGAGCGTTCTTGCTGGCATTTAACGACAATACCTGTCGGTTTGTGATAAATTCTGACAGCGGTTTCAACTTTATTAACATTTTGACCGCCCGCACCGCCTGAGCGCATAGTCTCAAACTCGATTTCATCGGGAGGAATAACGATTTTCTTTTCAAAATCTTCAATTATAGGAGAGACTTCGCAAGATGCAAAACTTGTTTGTCGTTTACCGTTGGCGTTAAAAGGAGAAATTCTGACCAAACGGTGAACCCCCTTTTCGGCCTTGGCATAACCGTAGGCGTAGCGTCCCGAAACTTTAATTGTTGCGGATTTTATTCCCGCCTCTTCTCCGTCGGATTTGTCTAAAAGTTCGACTTTCCAATTTTTCTTTTCTGCCCAACGGATGTACATTCTAAGGAGCATGTTAGCCCAATCTTGGGCATCAGTACCACCGGCACCGGCATTAACGGATATTATGGCATTAGCCTCATCATATTCGCCCGAGAGCATTTTTTGTATATCAAATTTATCAAGTTCTGCGGATAAAATTTTGATATTAGTTTCTGTTTCGCTCAAGAGTTCTTCATCTCCAAGTTCAAGAGCAATTTCAATATCATCGAGCATTACGGACCACTTGTTAAACGACTCAATATTGTCTTTAATTTCACGGGATTTTGCACCCAATTCCGATGCCAAATTTTGATTTGACCAAACATCAGGAGATTGCAATTTTTCTTCAATTTGTTTTAGTTCAGCGTTTAAATTTTTAAGGTCAAAGACACTCACGTGCTTTTTCGACACGTGCCTTTAACTCTGTAAACTGCTGTTTTAGTTCTTGTTCCATAACAGAATGATATTAAAAAACAGAATTCATGTCAAATGGCAAGTATAAAAAATCGCAGGCAGCAAATTGCAACCTGCGACAAAATAAAAATTTTAATTTTATTAATCAGGGTAATCCATATTATCGTTTTGTAATATCCAACTTGTACACGCATCTCCCATACCGGATTTTGAGCACTCTCCACTATTATGAGGAACAAGTTTGCCGTCAAGATTTATCCAAAAGAAAAATGTATCTTTTGCAACTTGGTTTGGACCTTTGAGCCCATTTACGTCGACTATAAAAAATATGGAGTATTCTTCATTTTGCTTATTATCCTTTGCGGAGCGAAACATAACCGCGGAACCATCACTTAAAGATAGTTTGTAAAAATTATTTCTTGCACCGTAATATGGGTCAATGTATCCGCTTCTATTTGCTCCATTCAAATTTTTATATATTCCTGCATAAACACATCCTGTTGTGGTTGTGTCAGCAACTCCGCAGTCTTTTGCAACATTCATGTATGGTTTAAGTTTTTCGGCAATGATTGTTGCATCTTCCGGAGAACTATCAAAATTTAAATTCCATGTTCTTGGATTACCTTCTTCTAATACCATTAAGTCAACGGCATTTGCAAGCGTGTTATAAACTTTTTTGACCCGCGAAATTGTTTCTTTGTCATTGTTTTTTTGCATGAGCGTTGGAATGGTAAGTGCTGCGACCACGCCGATTATACCGAGGGTGATTAAGACTTCCGCTAAAGTGAAGCCGCATTTTGTTTTAGAGTCCGTAGCGTTCGGATTTGTACATAAATAATCTGTCATCGCGATGCAAAGGGAACCACAGAGCGGAACGCGATGTGTGTGACCCTGCATGCGGAGGCGAAGCCGTAGAAGCCTGAACATCTGTGAATGCCGTCGCGGCGGATTTCCGTACGGATGGCGTCGAGGACGAAGTCCGAGCAAATCCGGATAGCGAGCAGATGGAGCGGACTTGTGGCTATGCCACAATAAGCGACACTCTGCGAGCGTGGAGGAAATCCAAGAAAATCCTATGTCTTTTCCTTTTTTTAAAGTCATAGGATTGTTACGTCGCACTTCGTGCTCCTCACAATGACATGAGAAGGAGTCCTCTGCGTTCAATATTGACTTGGAATGACTGTATTTTGACGCACTGATAAAATTCTCAAGACCTAAAACCGCGTCCTCACTAACGTTGAGACCTAACACCCCCTTATCCTCGAGAGCAAAATCCGCTCCTTGATTACTTTTGGAACCTAACGCCCCCCAACTCTGAGAACCTAAAAGCGCGTCCTCACTAGTGTTGAGACCTAACACCCCCTTATCCTCGAGAGCAAAATCCGCTCCCTGACTACTTTTGGAACCTAACGCCCCCCCCCTGCTCGGGTGAATAAATTTTTCATAAAATACCTCCTGGTTTATTAACTACATTATCATTATAACACATGTTCTAATTCTCCGCAACCCCTTGTGTAGTAAAATTTTTTATTTATAATAAAATTATTATGAAACATTTTTGGGGTTCTTATATTTTTGCGGCGGTAGGATTTATTTTCGCTTACTTGTGGGGTGAACATGTCCATTCCGGTACAGGGCTTGCTTGCGTTTTTATAACGTTTGTACTGTCTGTTCTTGAAGTCAGTCTTTCGTTTGACAACGCCGTTGTTAATGCTATGAAACTCGAAAAAATGTCACCCGTTTGGCAGCACAGGTTTTTAACCTGGGGGATTTTAATCGCCGTTTTTGGTATGCGTTTGTTGTTTCCTATACTCGTTGTAACCATGTTTGCACAACTTGCTCCGACAGATGTTATTCAAATGGCACTCACTGATTCTGATAAATATGCCCATTATTTACACCTTACACACGCTCCGATTGTAACTTTTGGCGGCGCATTCCTTATGATGCTTTTCCTTTCCTACTTTTTTAACGGCGAAAAAGAAGTACATTGGATTAACTCTGTTGAAAAACACTTTGCCAAAGTTGGAGATATAAAAGGTCTCGAAATTTTAATCGTTTTGCTTTGTATTTTTTTATTACAGTTTCAGCTTGTTCCGCAAAACAGACTTTCAGTCCTTACTGCAGGTTTAATCGGAATTGTAACATATTTGTGCATTGACGGATTGAGTAATTGGCTCGAGGCAAAAGAACATGTTTCAGTAATAGCAAAAGGTTCCGGGCTTGCAAGTTTTCTTTATTTGGAACTTATTGACGCATCGTTTTCTTTGGATGGCGTTTTGGGTGCGTTTGCACTCAGTCGGGATGTGTTGATTATAACAATCGGTCTTGCTATCGGAGCATTTTTTGTACGTTCTTTGACTCTCTTAATGGTTGAAAAAAAGACCCTTGCGCAGTTTATTTATTTGGAACATGGCGCACATTGGGCTATTGGCGCACTGTCGATTTTAATGTTTATCTCAACCTTTAAAGAAGTTCCTGAGGTTATTACGGGCATGACAGGACTCGTTTTTATTATAGGTGCGTTAATTTCATCAATTATTTATAATAAGAATAATTCGCAAATTTAAACGTGAACACAAGCGGAAATGGCGTCAATCAAGCGTTTTACTTTTACAACCTCAATATCAAATTTGCCTGTAATTTCTTTATTTGCCTCAGGTACAATAATTTTTTTGAACCCTAAAGTTTGTGCCTCGATAATTCTTTTTTCAAGGTTAACTACAGCCCTGATTTCTCCCGATAACCCTACTTCGCCGACAATAACAGTTTTTTCATCAACAACAGCATCTTTTGAACATGTTATTACGGCAAGCGCAATTCCCAGGTCGGCTGCGGTTTCGGAAATATCAATACCGCCGATAACATTTACATATACATCCTGTTTCGATAAATTTAAACCAACTCTTTTTTCGAGTACCGCAAGAATTTGAAGCAGTCTGCCGGTATCTAACCCGTTAGCAATTCTTCTTGGTGAAGGATATGGAGTTGTTCCGACAAGGGCTTGAATTTCAAGCAAAAGCGGACGTGTTCCCTCGCTTGTTACAATAATTACGCTGCCTGATTGATTAGCATGCTCTGTCAAAAACATCTCGCTCGGATTTTTGACTTCAACAAGTCCTGTGGCGTGCATGTCAAAAATCCCGACTTCGGATGTGTTTCCAAATCTGTTTTTTACCGCTCTCAAAATTCTGTAAGATTTGTATTTATCTCCCTCAAAGTAGATTACGGTATCCACCATGTGTTCTAAAATCTTGGGTCCCGCAATGTTTCCGTCTTTTGTAACATGTCCGATTATAATTATTGTTGTCCCTGTTGTTTTGGCAATTTTCATCAATGAGATACAGCATTCGCGAATTTGAGAAACGCTCCCTGCCGTGCTTTGAACCTCGTTTGAGTATATTGATTGAATGCTGTCAATAATTATCGTATCGGGCGAGAAAGTTTTAATTGTTGCTTTAATCGCCTCAAGGTTAGTTTGCGGATAAATAAAAAGTTTGTCGGAAGTAATTCCCAAACGCTGAGAGCGAAGTTTTATCTGATTTACGGATTCTTCTGCCGATACGTATAAAACATTTTTTTCGTTTTCGCAAAGGGAATTGCTAACTTGCAATATAAGAGTTGATTTTCCTATCCCCGGATCTCCGGCAAGCAGGATTATGGACCCCTTTACAAGTCCGCCGCCCAACACTCTGTCAAATTCTGAGATTTTTGTACTTTCCCGAATTTCGTTCTCAAACTCTATTTTAGAAAGTGCGGTCGGTTTTACATCAAAATCAACACTTTTGTTTCTGACATCAGCGACTTGAATTTCTTCGGTAATAGAACCCCAAGAACCGCATTCGGGACATTTTCCAAGGTATTTACCGGTTTCATATCCACATTCTTGACATATCCATTTTGTTTTTGTTTTAGCCATAATTTTAGTATATTTTAAACATTCAAAAATTTACAAAGTTTTTTCAAAAGGTCTTTAATACTGTCAGAATAAGGCAATGTTGTTTCGGGATACCATGCCTCGTATTCTTTTATAATGTTTTTAGGTACAGATTCACCCTTTTGCAAAGTTTCGGCAAGAAACTCCAAATAATCGTCCTGTTCTTCGCGATATTCAATGTCCTGCGCCCTCAGATTATCGTCTGCCTCTCTGTGTATTAAGGCATGATAAGCAACTTTAAGACTTTTATCTTTCGTGTTTTTAGGAAAGTTCAAAATTGCTTCGCGTACCGGTAAATTGTCACAAAGGACGGTATATATAAGGCGAGAAACAAACTGTCTGTCCGTTATCGAGTGTTTTTCCATTATCTACGCCATAACAAAAGTTTCGCAATTTTGTTCGATAAATTTAATCATATCCGAGAAATTGCCGTTAAAGAATTGATTTGAAACTTTTTGTACAGACATCATTGTTGCTTCAAATCTGCTTACAGTTGAAAGATAAAAGAATTTTCTGCCGTTTTTATATCTTGCAAGAATACCTTTTGAAACAAGTCTGTCCATAACGGTTTTAATAGTTGTATACGCTCTTTCGCATCCGTTTGATTGTAAAAAAAACATTACGTCAGAAATCGCAATGTTTCTGTTGTCATCCATTTCTAACATTGTCCAAATTGCATTCATAATTTCTATTTCTAAAGTTCCCATTATTCCCTCTCAAAAAATTTTTTAAAACCAACTTTACTAATATGGTAGTATAAAAACCTTTAAATTAAATATTTTTAAAATTCAAGTTTACAAAATTTAACACCTTTATATATTATTGTTCCAAATTTCTTATTCTATACATCATACAAATCCTGTAAATTTTAGCATCATAATCCAATAAATTCAAAAAAATCAAGCAGTTATTTATAAAAAATACGTCCCAACTGTAAAAAAGTTAGGACGTAATCAAATTTTAAAATTTTGCTAATCGCATTTTGTTTTTCCGTTCCAAGACAGATCATCACAGTGTAGATAGTCCATGTTTTCCTTATATATTACCCATGCTGCACAACCATATCCGTTATTTTGTTTTGAAACACTTCTCAAACAATAATTTTCAAATTTATTATCAGCATTGACACCATTTCTGTCTAACCCATCAGGACTTATTCCATCCTTTTTAATATTAAATACAAAAATATCTTTTCCGTAGGTATTTGGACCTTTTTCTCCATTAATATCAATCTTAATATCACCACAAATACTATATCTTAAACAAGCACTATTATTAGAAGCCGCTAACCAGGTACTTGTAACCTCCATACCGTCAGAAAATCTTAATATAACACTTCTTGAGGAGCTATTTTGAGTACCGTCGAGCCAGTATGTTTGAATATTTTCATTTATTTCTCTTTCAGAAATTTTTGTTTTTTGTTGGATATTTAAATATTTTGCATAACGTTCCCAAAATAGGTCAATATCATCATTTGAACCCGTAAAGTCCCATTTATCGTAATCACCATATTCTAAGTTTACCATTTTACTTGCATTTTCTATTGTAGAATAAAATTTTTTTAATTTTGATACGGTTTCTCTCTCGTCAAGTTTCTGCATCAATGTCGGGATTGTGAGTGCTGCGACAACGCCGATTATGCCGAGGGTGATTAGCACCTCCGCTAAAGTAAAGCCCCTACAAGTCATAGGATTGTCTTGGATTTCCTTTGCGTTTGATACGGACTCTAAATGACGGGTTTTTAACGCCCCATTAAAATTTTCAAGAGCAAAATCCGCTCCTTGACTACCTTTGGAACCTAGTGCCCCCCCCCCTAGTCGGGTGAATAATTTTTTCATAAAATACCTCCTGTTTTATTAACTACATTCTCATTATATCCCATGTCTCAAAAAATTTCAACCCCAGGATGGGGACCAACAGAAACAGCCTTTTTCGAATTTTTCGACTCACGTTTTTTCCCAACTTACTCGATATATTCACTCGA
>JAFUZZ010000069.1 GCA_017476325.1 bacterium
GACTACCTTTGGAACCTAACGCCCCCCCCCCCTTGCTCGGGTGAATAAATTTTTCATGTTTTTCCTCCTGTTTTTGTGGTACGCTAATATTATAGTTGGTTTTCTATTTTTTTTCAACCCTTTTATTAATAAATATGAATATAATTAAATTTAAAACAATTAATTCTACAAATGCCTTTGCTAAAGAAAATTTGCAAGAACTAAATCATTTTGACGTTGTTGATACAGACGAACAAACAACAGGCTACGGACAATGGGGACGAAAATGGATTGATACAGGGTCTCAAAATATTTACCTCTCAATAGTTCTTAAACCAAAACACCTTGCAGATGTATACACAGATATTGTCAGATATACAGCGGTTTGCCTTTGCAAAGTTTTTGAGCAATATAATACAACTCCAAAAATAAAAGAACCCAATGACGTTATTATTAATAACAAAAAAATTGCCGGAATTCTCGCAGAATCAGTGACAAAGGGGGAAACTCTCAAAGGAATAATAATCGGGGTCGGAATAAACTTGAATACCGATAAAAAAATACTTGAAAAAATAAATCAACCTGCAACATCTCTTAACCTTGAAACAGGAAAAATTATTGATAAAACAGAGTTTACAAATGAATTTCTAAATGTTTTTGAAACTAATTACCCACTTTTCGTCAAAAAAGAGATTATTCTAAATTCATTTTTGTGATATAAACAAATATATGAAGAAACTAATTTTAACACTGGCACTTTGTTTAATCGCATTACCGATTTTTGCGAATGAAATTACTGACGACTATATCGACATTGCCAAAAATTATTTGAATAACGAAAACACTAAAAAAGCACAAGAATACGTAAATCTTGTTTTGTTATTGGATCCGAATAACGAAAAAGCACTTAGTTTTAAAAAGTTGACGACTCAGGAAAAAGACGGCATAAACAGTAACTTAACAGTTGAAGTTAAAGAAACAGTTTTGTCGATATCATCAAAAGACAAATCCGCAGAATTAAACAACAAAGGCGTTGACAGCTTTAAAGAAGAAAACATTGAAAATGCCGTTAAATACTTTAAACAGACAATTTCTTGTAAAAAAAATAACTGTGTTGCCTATTACAATTTGGCATTATGCTACAAAATGCAGGGCAAAACATTACTTGCGGAATATAATTTCAAACGAGCATATTTTATAAATAAAAATTTCTTGCAATGTCTTATAGGGATTGCCGATATGAAAAACGGCGCAGAAAAGTTAAAATATCTAAACCGTGCCGCCGAAAACAAATCTTTTGAAGCCTTTTATCTGTTGGGGGAATACTATTTTGAACAAGAAAATTACACTCTTGCATTAAAAAATTACAGCGAGGCTCTGATACTTGAACCGAATTTGGCGGATGCTTATCTAAAAGCGGCACAATGCTGTTATAATCAGGAGGACTATGAACTTGCGGGAATTAACCTGAAAAAATACATGACATATATTCCTGATAACGATTTTGCGCATTTTTTATTGGCAAAAACCTACCGTCATCTTGGATATGACACAAACGCGCTTCAGGAATTGAATACAACAATTTCAATAAACAGCAAAGATGAATACCTTTTTGAATTAGCAAAAGTTTGCTATTGGGACCAAAATTATGACATTTCAATTTATATTCTTAATAAATTGATAAAAGAAAATTCAAAAAACTCAAATTACTACAATCAACTCGGACTTTGTTACTATGAAAATGGCAATATCAATCTTGCGAAAGAAAACTTTAATAAAGCGCTTGAATTAGATGATAAAAGTGCAACAATCTATTTTAATCTTTCAAAATGTGATAAAGATAACGCCGAAAAATACCTTCAACAAGCGGAACAAATTGTTCCGCAAAGCCCAAAACAGGCAATCGACCTTGCAATTATGTACTACAAAATATCACAAAATCAAAAAGCACTGGATACAATCAACGAGGCGGTTGAAATCTATGGCTGCGACAACAAAGATGTATATAAAGCCAAAATGAGATTGTGCAAATTAATCGGAAATTTTAATGAGTATGAAAAGACAAAAGCCGAATTGGCAATGCGGTTTGGAGCAAAATAAATGTTAAAAAAATTTTTAGATAATCTATCTGTTGTAATCTTAGCAGGAGTGCTGTTTTTAATATTTAATGCATTTTCTTTTACGTCCGCAAATGAACTAACGTTTGCACAAATCAGCGACGCACATTACTCGCCGGACAAAAATAATACATCCTATCGACTTAACGCGGAATCGGCGAAACTTTTAGAAGATGCAATATCTCAAGTCAATGAAACTCCAAGTATAAATTTTGTTATTTTCACAGGCGATATGATTAACAAATCGCGCAAAGATGATTTATTTCAATTTATAGAAATAGCAAACAAACTTAATAAACCATGGTATGCAGTTTTTGGAAACCACGACATAAATATCGGAGGATATTTAACAAAGTCAAAGTATTCGGAAATTCTCGCAGAAAAAAATCCTACATTGAAAGAAATTCAAAAACCATATTACTCTTTCAGCCCCAAAAAAGGTTTCAAAGCAATTATACTTGATACAATTATAGATACGAGAATAACCGCTAACGGAGAAATTGATTCCGAACAACTAAAATGGCTCGACAAAGAACTTGAAAAATCAAAAAAAGATGTTGTTTTGATTTTTACCCATGTTCCAATCGTAGAACCGTTTTCAAGTTCAGGACATAAACTTTTAAATGACGATAAAGTTTTAGCGGTACTGGAGAAATATAAAAATCCGATAGCCGTATTTTCGGGACACTATCATACGACCAAAATTATTCCTAAAGACAATCTTTTGTTTGTAAGCACACCGTCGCTGGTCTCTTATCCGAATGCGTTTAGAATAATTAAAGTTACTAATAATAGAAATTACGTTGTTTTTGATATAAAATTTAAAGAAACGAACTTGAAAGATATTCAACAGATTGCGAAAATGATGGTATTTTCAAAAGATTTGTATTATGGTAAAGAAAACGACAGAAATTTTACATATAAAATTCAAAAATAAAACCGGAGAAAAAAGATGAAAGATTTTACAGTAACATTCAGAGGGGTAAGAGGAAGTTATCCCGTTGCAAAAAAGGACTTTTTAGAATTTGGCGGAAACACATCATGCGTAGAAGTCAATGTCGGAGGTAACCTGATAATCCTTGATGCCGGAACAGGCTTAATTTCTCTCGGGGACGATTTATTTAAAGAATATCTTTCTTCCGGGAAAAATATTTATGAACGGAAACCAATTCATGCCGTTATTCTTTTGAGTCACATTCACCAAGACCACATTCAAGGGTTCACCTTTTTTAAGCCTACAAACATTCCGTCAACAAAAATTCATGTTTTCGGTTCAGTTAACTACGGGGAAAATCTTGCGGATGAATTGTCAAAAATATTGTTTAATAAAGCATTTCCCCTTGATTTGAAAGATGTTGCCGCAAAATTGGATATTCATAATGCAATAGAAACAAATTGCATTGTTCTAAAACACAATCAAGAACTTGAAATTCGAAGAATAGAAAAAGAAAGCGACTTAAAACCTCAAGGTGACGAAGTTGTAATTTCATATTATAAATCTTATGCCCATCCTCAAGACGGAGTAATGATTTATAAAATCGCATATAAAGATAAAACACTCGTATATGCTACCGATAAAGAGGGTTACATCGGCGGAGATAAAAAATTATCAAATTTTGCAAGAGATTGCGACCTGTTAATTCACGATGCTCAATATACAATGGATGATTATTTAAACGCATCATCGCCAAAACAAGGTTACGGACATTCAACCTGCGAAATGGCTATTGAGGCAAAAAAACTTGCAAATGCTAAAGTTTTAGCAATGTATCATTTTGATCCTACTTACGATGATGAAAAACTCAAACTGATTTCAAGGACATATCAAAACGGAGATGTATTCTTTGCAAAAGAAGGACTGACAATCGAACTATGAAAAAGTTAATTGCTCTTGCATTAATTCTTCTGGCGACATCAAGCGTATATGCCGCAAAGCCTTATTTTTCGCTTGATGTTGCAAAAAATGCCGCAACTCATAACAATTTGGGACTTATACGCTTGGAGGACGGTTATTACGATATGGCTATTGCGGAATTTCAACTTGCCATTGACCTAAATCCGACCAGCAAGGCATGCGCAACTTATTACAATAATCTCGGCACTACATATATGAAAATCGGAAGTTATAAACAAGCACAGACAGCTTTTGAAAGTGCCATAAAAATTTCGCCACTTGTGTTTTTATACTATCAAAATGTTGTTCAGTCATATAAAATGCAAGGTCTCTTGGGGGCAAAAATAAAACAATATCAACAAATTGAGAGCACAAACTCCCTTTACATGGTAATGCTTGGACTTTGCTATATAGAAAGCGGAGACATAAAGCGCGGAATAATCAAACTTGACGAATTTTGCTTGCAAGAACCATATCTAATTACAACAAGCGGAGTAAAAAAATATCTTAAAGAAATTACCGAGGAGTATCAATAAAATTATTAATATAAATGTATGATATTTTGATAAAAAGTATTCACATTTTATTTTTTTCTGCTATCATTGTCGTATGGATATAGTAAAAAGTTTTGAAGTATTTTTGGCCGAACCTTTATCTGTTTTAAAAGACAGAATTGTTCAAATTGTAGGGATTTCCACAGGCACAAATATGAACCCACAGGTTAGCGCGGATTTATTAAAACAGAAAACTCAAATTACTGTTGTTAACAGCGAAAAAATGTATAACTTGCTAAAGAGAGTAAATTCAAAACCGGAAAATTTGAAAAAAAGTTCAGGACTTGCGAAACTTTTCAAAAAAGAACAAGAGGCTCCTCAAGCTATTTTTGGACAATTAACATTGAGGTTATAATTCACAATGTTTCTTAATGCAAAATTTTTAGTAAGTGCCGAAAAATTAAGTCAATGTCCAACCTATAATTTGCCCGAATACCCGCTTTTAGGACGTTCAAATGTTGGAAAATCTTCATTCATTAACACCATTGCAAACAATTCAAAACTTGCAAAGACCTCCAATACTCCCGGTAAAACAAGATTAATTAATTTTTTCAACTTTTCCGATAAGTTTATTGTTGCCGATTTACCCGGATACGGTTATGCCAAAGTATCAAAAGAGGCTCAAAACCGTTGGCAAAAGTATTTAGAAGAGTATTTGACGAAAAGAGAAGAAATCTCAAGTCTTATTCAATTTATTGATGGCAGACACGAAATTCAAAAAAACGACTATCAAATGCGAGAGTGGATTAAAGCATATAATTTGCCCGTAATAACAGTAGTAACTAAAATTGACTACGTTCCCAAAAATAAAAGATTAAATAAAATTCAAGAAGTAAAAAAAGAATTTGGCGGCGATGTTTTTCCGTTTTCTGCCACAGAAAAAAAATACAATGATGATATTTTAAATTTTTTATTACAAAATACATTAAATGGATGATGCAAAAATAAAAAATCCGGACTAAACTCTAAGACGAAAAGTGTTTTGGAGGAGTTAGGGTATGCAAATTATTAATGATTATTTTGAACCGCAAACGGAAGGAATTTCGGATTCTATCACTCAAAATTGGACAGAACAGGCGATTGAATGTTATGATTTACACTGTAATTGCAAAGAATGTTCAATCTCAAAAGGGCATTACTCTTTTGTATGCCAAATGCCAAAAATTTTGGACCAACTAATAAAGACATGCGGTAAACCTGAAAGAACAAGAATAGTAGCATAAAAACCATAATTAAAAATTTTTGCTGATTTTCTTTTTATAATAAAAAATGGTGTTCAATAAAGAACACCATTTTAATTTTTGCTACGGAGTTTGTTAACTACGCTTTAATTTTGTCAACAACACCGGCACCAACTGTTCTACCACCTTCACGGATAGCGAATCTCATACCTTCTTCGATAGCAACAGGAGCGATAAGTTCAACTTCCATTACTACGTTATCACCAGGCATTACCATTTCGCCATCGAATTTGATTGAACCTGTAACGTCAGTAGTTCTGATGTAGAATTGTGGTCTGTAACCAGGGAAGAATGGAGTGTGACGTCCGCCTTCTTCTTTTGTCAAAACGTAAACGTTAGCGGTGAATGAAGTGTGAGGTTTGATTGAACCCGGTTTTGCAAGTACTTGACCTCTTTGGATATCTTTTTTATCAATACCACGAAGCAAAGCACCGATGTTATCACCTGCTTGACCTTGGTCTAGCATTTTTCTGAACATTTCAACACCTGTTACAGTTGTTTTCTTAGTTTCACCAAGACCAACCAATTCAACTTCGTCACCAACTTTAACGATACCACGTTCTACTCTACCTGTAGCAACTGTACCACGACCTGTAATTGAGAATACGTCTTCAACAGGCATCAAGAAAGGTTTGTCCAAATCTCTTTCAGGAGTTGGGAAATAAGAATCCAAAGCATCCATCAATTCCCAAATTTTGTCAACCCATTTGTCTTCGCCTCTTTGAATTTTTGGATTAGCTTGAACAGCTTCCAAAGCTTTCAAAGCTGAACCGTGAATAAACGGAATGTTGTCACCGTCGAATTCGTATGAAGAAAGAAGTTCTCTAACTTCCATTTCAACCAATTCCAACAATTCAGGGTCATCAACCATATCACACTTGTTCAAGAATACAACAAGGTTAGGAACACCAACTTGTCTTGCAAGCAAGATGTGTTCACGAGTTTGAGGCATTGCACCATCTGTTGCAGCAACTACAAGAATTGCACCGTCCATTTGAGCCGCACCGGTAATCATGTTTTTAACATAGTCTGCGTGGCCTGGGCAGTCAACGTGAGCATAGTGTCTGGCTGCTGTTTCGTATTCTACGTGAGCTGTTGAAATTGTTATACCTCTAGCTCTTTCTTCCGGAGCTGCGTCAATTTCATCAAATTTTTTCAATTCTGCTTGACCTGCTGCTGCCAATGGTGCTGTAATAGCAGCTGTCAATGTTGTTTTACCGTGGTCAACGTGGCCAACTGTACCTACGTTAACGTGAGGTTTGGTTCTTTCGTACTTTTCACGAGCCATGAGATTAATCTCCTTTTCCTTATTACTACTACCTGACTTAATACATTAAGTGTCTATTTTATTCTATATAGTCAAACTTTCTTGTCAAGTCCCAATTATTTTATGATTTACAAATATTAAGTTTTTAATTATTTATA
>JAFUZZ010000070.1 GCA_017476325.1 bacterium
AGTCGGGTTAAAAAGTTGTTCATAAATTTATCCTCCAATTTGTTGGTTACTTCATTATTATATAACATGTCTCTAAAAACATCAAGCCCCTATTTTTAAAACTATAAAATTATATATTTTTTATTTGTTTTTTGAGGTATAATAATTTTAAGAAAGAGATTTTTATTTATGCAAGAAGAATATATCTTTGGTAAAAATGCGGTTTTAGAGGCTCTTATCGCTCATGATAGAGAAATAAATAAAATTTTAATTTCTAAAAATTTACACTCTGATAATAAGTTAAACCAAATTAAAGATTTAGCATCTGCCAACGGAATTGTATTTCAATTTGTATCAAAAGAAAAGTTCATGCCCTATAATGAATTTAATCATCAGGGAGTAATGGCTTTAATCTCTCCAATAAAATACTTGGATTTAGACGAATTTTTAAACAAGAGCCATGACAATGCTTCAGTTGTAATTTTGGACGGGGTAGAAGATTCTCATAATTTGGGTGCAATAATAAGAACATGCGCATGCGCAGGAGTGGATGCAATTATAATTCCTGCAAGAAGAAATGCTCAAGTAAATTCTGTTGTTGAAAAAACTTCTGCCGGTGCAATAAACCATATTCCAATCATAAAAGTTAACAGCACAATTAATGCAATACAAAAAATGCAAAAATTAAACTGGTGGATAATTGCAACCGACGCATCAGCCAAAGATAATTACTATGATATAGATTATAGCGATATGAACTTCGCAATAGTTATGGGTGCAGAACACAGCGGTGTTTCAAAATCCGTTATAAAAATTTCTGACATGCTTGTTAAAATCCCGATGCTGAGAAATTTTAATTCGTTAAATGTTTCAAACGCTCTTAGCGCAATAATTTTTGAAGCGGTCAGACAAAAATTGGTCCGAAAAAATAAAGGAATAAAAAATGACTGAAGAAAGTAAAATCTACGCCGATGAAACCGTAGAAGAACTTGAAAACCTGGAAGAAACCGAAGAGGCTGAAGAAAAAAACAAAAAAGAAGAAATTAACTACGCAACCTCTGAAGATTCTGTAAGAATTTATTTGCAACAAATAGGAAAAATTCCGCTTTTAACGGCAGAAGAAGAAACTGAAGTTGCAAGAAGAATTCAGGAAACAGGCAGTGAAATTGATAAAATGACACTTGTAAACGCTAATTTACGACTTGTAGTCAGTATTGCAAAAAAATACATCGGCAGAGGATTATCCTTTTTGGATTTAATACAAGAGGGAAATATGGGACTTATGAAAGCCGCAGAAAGATTTGATTACACAAAAGGAAACAAATTTTCAACTTATGCAACATGGTGGGTTCAACAATCCATCACTCGCGCTATTGCGGATAAGGCACGAATTATAAGGCTGCCAATTCACCTTATAGATTCACTTAATAAAATTAAAAAAGCAACGATGGAATTAACAACAGAACTTGGCAGAACTCCTTATAATGAGGAAATTGCCGCAAGATTGGGTTACAGCATGAGTAAGTTTTATCAAGTTATGAAATCTTCTCAAACCCCAATAAGTATTGAAACACCTGTTAATCAAAAAGAAGATTCCGCAAAAATTAGTGACAGCATTGTTGATGAAAATATGGTTGCCCCTGAAAATCGGGTTTCGCAAGAAGATTTGCTTGATGAAATTAAAAATATGCTAAGCAAATTAAGCGATAAGGAAAAAGATGTCTTAATTAAAAGGTACGGACTTGATAACAACGGCGACAAACAAACTCTTGATGAAGTCGGAATCGGCTACGGAGTTTCGCGCGAAAGAATTCGTCAAATCGAAAACAGAGCACTTGCTAAACTCAAAAAAATGTGTAAAAACGAAGCAAAACTTAAAGAATTAAAAAATTATTTTGGTGAGTAAAAGTTATTTAATAAAAAAAGGGTAACTAAAAAGCTTACTAACAGAAAGAATTAGTCACCCTTTTTTCAGATTAAAATTTATGTGGATAATCATCAGGAATTTTAAAACCTGATTCAAAAATTAATGCTGTACAATATTCAGCCTGTTGATTTCCTGAACCTCCACGACATTTTGAAACAAGCTGTTCGTGTGTATTACCATTTATCAACCAATACGCAAGATCTCCCTTAGAATAAAGCAAAAATCTGTGCACATTATCAGAATTATTATTTACTAAAAACACCGCCGATCCATTATCTTCATCAATTTCATCACAATCTTTTGATGTAACACAGGCAATAATATATACTCCGCCCCAAGATGTCTCATTTGATGGTTGTGAAGGTTTGATAAAATAGATAGCTGAACCATTTACTAAAGTTCCGAAAACTCCTTTTGTCCCCTTTTTTATTTCAACAAATTTAATATAAGGAGCATAATATTTATTAAACATATCCAAAGCTTCATCAGGATTATTCGGTTCAAAAAGTTCTCTTTTAAAGTTTAAACCATAATCTACATCAACCATTGTTGCAGCTTGTTTTAAGGTTGAAACAATCTCTTTTAACCTTGATTCAGCAACATGCTTCTTGTTGTTAGATATTAACGTCGGAATTGTGAGTGCAGCAACAACGCCGATTATGCCGAGGGTGATTAGGACTTCGGCGAGGGTAAAGCCCCTGAGGGGGAGCAAAAGAGACCGCCTATTTCGCAAATTTTTGACGTAAGATATAAACAC
>JAFUZZ010000071.1 GCA_017476325.1 bacterium
AAATATTAAAGCCCATCACGCGCCCAGACGAGAAAGCGGGAAAGAAAAAAAGGGGAAAGAAACAACCTGGAACACAAGCAAAGACGATAGAGGAACTACGAGAACTCCAAGGGGGGGGGGCTTCTCAGGAAGCAAAAAACGCACCTGAGTCAACTCCGTTCGCAGCAGGATCTGACAGAGCGAGCGAAAGTATCGAAGAAAACGGCGGCAGCATGGTATATCGTCCCATTGCAGGAGCGAATCATACATCAGGAACAATATCATCATCCGATGAACACACACTTGCTACAGGCAGAACTATGACAAGTGACGCTAAAACCCTTTTGGCAGACAGTAGAAGTGCTGCAGGAGACCAAGATAGTGCAACATCTGATTTTAATTCAACGATGCAAGGCTACAACGATCAAATTATGGGCTTTCAAGGTATAATTAACGGCAAAAATGCCGAATTATTAAGTTCAGGAAAAATTATTGACGCTCAAACAGCGAAACAAGAACAAGTTGCGGCGTGGATTGAAAATACGAACCCTGCAGTAGAAGATTTGCAAAATCAATTAACAGCCTTGGAACAAGAGGCTCTTGGAACAATTCCTCAAGATTTGGGTATTGATGCGGAAACGTTGGAAGATGCAATCGCTCAACTCTCAGAAATGATTGATTCCGACAAGTTGGAAGAACTTACTAAGGCTCAACAAAGAAGTGATGAAATCTCAAAACAATTAGAAACAACAGACCCCGAAGATTCTGAATACGATTCTTTAGTAGCGGAGCAAGAAACTTTGCAAACTACATTGCAAGACCCTGAAAATGAAACAATAATGCGTGCTGCAGATGCTTTGGCAACTATCGCAGACTATTCTGATGCAATGACGGAAATTGCAACTACGATGACTGAACTTCAGGCTGAAGCAGATGCAAAAATGGCTGAGGGTGAGTCAATTGAGGATTCATTAGGAGCGGAACAAAATACTGTTAATAATGCAAACAATACTATTAATAGCACAAATAAGAATATCGAAGATACTCAAGGTAATGCAGATGAAACTTGTGATGATTTTAAAGTCGGCTACGATGTAACAATGATTGTTGCTGATAGTTTAAAAACTACAGGTGGTGTTGCTACAACAACAGGAGAAATTATGTCATTATCACCTTGTACTCCTGTTGCGACTGCGGGTTTTGTACTTAAAGTTGTTGGAGTTTCTTGTACAGGTGTTGGCGGTACGACGGAAACTGCGGCAAACGTTGCGGCAGGGATTCACTACGAAGACTCTGAGTATTTCCGAAAAGCTGCTGTATCTGCTGTTAAAACAGGGGTATCTGTTGCAACAAGTTGTGTTGGTATGAATTCTAAGATTACCGACGGATTGGAAGGTGTGAAAAAAGGTATGGCGATTGTTACTCAAATCGGTAACGGTTTAGGTAACGCTGCTGATGGCGCATTCGCTATCGTTGCTTCTGTTGAAGATATCAAAGCAGAAAAAGAAAAAGGTCATTAAATATATGTAAGAGGGTGACTGTTTTATTTTTTAGAGAGTTTTCACGCAAAACATAAAAATTCTGTCATTGCGAGGAACAAAGTGACGAAGTAATCCCTGACAAATTTTGTTTGGGATTGCTTCACTACGTTCGCAATGACGTATAATGTGAAAACTCTTTAGTTATCCTCTCTATATTTTTGTAAAAAATTCTTTTGTAAGGGGTTGAAAATTTTTAAGGCATGTTGTATATTAAGGAGTGAGGGTGACTAATATTTTTAGTCTTTACTTCCCTTGATTGTTTTATTTAACAATTAGCACTATAGCGACAACCATTAGTGCTAATTGTTCTATGAACATTAATAGCAATATGATTGTTTTCATAGGCAATCACCCCACTTTCTATCGAATTTATCATTTTTGAAGAATGTCTCCGACGAAAATTAAAGTGATTTTAGGAAGTAACCCTCACAATTTTATAATACATGATTAATTTTTATTATCTTCATTCATTTAAACGATATTAGTCAATCTCTATTTAATCTTAGGGGTGTGCCAGTTCAAACACATATTAGACTAAAAGAGTCTGATATGAAAAAGCACACACAGCCCGAATTTTTCGAACGAACATATCGGGTAAAATAGAAAAAACGAGAGTCGAAAAATTCGAAAAAGGCTGTTTCTATTGCTCCCCATCATGGGGCTTGCAATGTGGTTATAAATATGATATCATCTAACCATGGATAAAAATGTTTTTAAAGCAATGATTATGGCTGCGGGGGTGGGTTCACGTTTGGAGGCGCTTACGGCAAATTTCCCAAAACCGCTTGTGCCGATTGTTAATAAACCTGTTATGGATATTTTACTCGAAAGACTGCACAATGTCGGAATTAACAGTGTTATAGCAAATACACATTATTGTGCGGATAAAATTATTAACCGATACTCCACTAATTCTATCGGGGTTAATTTTTCCTATATCCATGAACAAAATCTTTCCGGTACCGCCGGCGGATTGAAAAAATGTCAACACTTCTTTAATGATGGGGATACTTTTTTGGTGCTTTCCGCAGATGGTTTATCTAACATAAATTACCGTGAAATTATTGCTTCTCATTTGAAATCCGGTGCCATTGCCACTATGGGCGTTAAGCAGATTGATAAATCCGAGGTGCCGAAGTACGGTGTTGTTGTTAAGGACGAAAATTGTTTTGTTAAAGAGTTTCAGGAAAAACCGGCCATTGAAGAGGCTAAAAGCGATTTGATTAATACAGGAATCTACGTTTTTAATTACGAAATTTTTAATTATATCCCTGAAAACAGATTTTTCGATTTTGCTAAAAATGTCTTTCCTGCACTTTTGGAAAGCGGTCAAAAAATTAACACCTATAATTTAACCGAATATTGGAATGATATTGGTACAATCGATCAATATATTTCTTCATCCTGGGATGTTTTTGACGGAAAAGTTGAGGGAGTTTCGCCAAAATCTCTCTTGCAAGAGTATGATTTTAAAGGTAACAAAAGAAATATTATCGGCAGAAACTGTAAAATCGCTCCTGACGCTGTTTTGGAAGATTGTATCATTTGGAATGGTGTTGAAATTTTATCAGGTGTTAAACTTAAAAATTGTGTTGTTGTTTCCGGTGCTGTTGTTGGGGAAAGTGCCGAAAATAAAATTATTGCTCCTTAAAGAAAGGGTTTGAAAATGTTATTGGGTGTTAATATTGACCATGTTGCAACATTGAGAAATGCAAGAGGCGGAGTTGAACCGTCTGTTTTTGATGCGGCTAAAATCTGCGAGACGCTTAATGTATCAGGGATTACGACTCACTTAAGAGAGGATAGACGTCACATTAAGGATGAAGATGTTTTTCTTATTAAAGAAAAAATTTCCACTCGTTTAAATCTCGAAATGGCAATGACGGAAGAAATGAAAAGAATTGCACTCGAACTTAAACCTGCCGCATGTTGTATTGTTCCCGAGAAAAGGCAAGAGGTTACAACTGAGGGCGGACTTGATGTTGCGGGGCAAGTTAAAAAGGCAGTTGAATTTGTAAAACCGTTGAACGATGCCGGAATTGTTGTGAGTATGTTTATTGATCCTGATAAAGATCAAATTGATGCTACATTGGAGGCTAAGGCTCCGTTTATTGAATTGCATACAGGTGCTTATTCTAACGAGTTTGGAACGGATTTAGAGGAAGAAGAGTTCCAAAAGTTAAAAATGGCGGCAATATATGCGCAAAAATACGGATTAAAGGTTAATGCCGGACACGGACTTGATTATAAAAATGTCCACAGAATGCATGAAATTCCAAACATTATTGAACTTAACATTGGTCACAGTATAATTTCAAGAGCGGTGTTTGTTGGTTTAGAAAAAGCTATTATTGAAATGAAAGAGTTAATAAAATGAAAAAAGACCCCTTAAAAGTTGCTGAAGAAATGCAAAAGGTTGTAGAGCAAATGAGGCTTGATGATTTGCAAGAGGCTCCTGAACTTGCCAATGAACTTTTTGAGTGCGATTGTTGTGCACAAACTAAACCTTTGGCCGGTTCAATACAATATGGAAATTATAGATTGTGTAACGATTGTGTGCTTTTAGCCGAAGTGGGTTTTGAACTTGGCAAAATCAAAGATATTGAAGAATTAATGGTTCAAATGGAAGATAAGCGTCTTGAGGTTCTGTGCGAATATATTAAACAGGATGAACAACGCGCCAAGAACTAATTGTACGTTTTAAAATTAAATATTTGGGTAAAGGATACTCTATTCTAAGAAACTTCGACACAACACTATTACTTCGATCCGGTCGATAGTTCCGAAGAAAGGAGGTTGCTTATGGAAGAAGTCAATTTAACATTAGTAATGATTTTTTTGATTTTATTCTTAATAAAAAGTGACACCCACCAAAAACGGTAGGTGCGACTTCGATCTCTAGAGTATCGGTGGCTTGAGAAACCACCACCCATACTTTCATTATACATTTTTTATAAAATTTTTCAACCCCAAAATGGAAAAAATTTTATAAAACTTAATTATCTTATTCTGTGCAAATTTAAACACACTTGAGTTGTAAAGAAAAAATGAGAGTCGAAAAACTTGAAAAAGGCGATTTCTATTGAGCTCCATCATGGGGCTTGACTTGCTTTAAATTCCTATATAGAATACATTTGCGAAGATTGAACATTGAAAACGGAATACAGGCAAAAGATTTTAACAAAGCATTTTAGCTAACTGTGAAAGGAGGTTAATATGTTAGTTAAAGTCAGCGAAAAAGAGCTAGAACAAAT
Organism: bacterium; assembly: GCA_017476325.1. GTDB lineage: Bacteria > Cyanobacteriota > Vampirovibrionia > Gastranaerophilales > Gastranaerophilaceae > QHMH01. Next base: position 4,775 of record JAFUZZ010000071.1, read on the forward strand.
AACAATTATTGTAATAGCTCTTATCATCAAAGCTCTATTTAATTAGGGCTGCGAGCAGGGTGCTAACGCCACCCTTGCTTGTATTCTTATTTTAAACTATTTTAAACAAATTTCAACCCCAAAATAGAAAAAATTTTATAAAACTTAATTATCTTATTCTGTGCAAGTTCAAACACACTTGAGTTGTAAAGAAAAAATGAGAGTCGAAAAACTTGAAAAAGGCGATTTCTATTGAGCTCCATCATGCAGGGGCTTGACTTGCTTTAAATTCCTATATAGAATACATTTGCGAAGATTGAACATTGAAAACGGAATACAGGCAAAAGATTTTAACAAAGCATTTTAACTAACTAATGAGAAAGGAGGTTAATATGTTAGTTGAAGTCAATGACAAAGAGTTAGTACTAATTATAATACTAACTCTAACAATCAAAATCCTATTCTAATAGGGTTTCAAGCGGGGTGTCGTCATCACCCTTGCTTGTATTCTTATTTTAAACTATTTTCAATAAATTTCAACCCTAATTTTGAAAAATTTTTATAAAACTTAATTATTAACAAATTTTTTCTTTTTAATGATTATTTTCCCAAAGAGTTTAATAATTTTTGTTTTCTGTTCTTTTGTTCTGTATGATAAAATTTCAAAAAGATATTTAACTCCTTGAGTTTTATACAAAACTCCGTCATCGTTTTTGACAAAAATATTTCTATCCATATTTGAAACGATTTTTGCAATGTAATCATTCGGGAAAAATATATTTCTTGTATCATCAAAATTTGTCCATAATCCGTAGGTAATCCAGTCATATATAATTTTTGGAGGCTCTCTGTCGCTCCAGTATCTTGACAAATATTGAAGTACGCTTTTAATTTGTCTGACCGTATTATCGGATAAATTGTTGGAGTGGCGTCTGTAGTATATTGACGGTTCATAAAAAACTTTAAATTTCAGTTCCTCGTGTTCAGTAATATATCGTGCAATTTTGGTACGCAAAATTATATCATCACATATCATATCTTCATCAAAACCGCCAACAGCTTTAACGATTTCGGTTTTGTATATTCCGCCTTGAATGTAATATGCACCAAGTGTTGAATATTCAAGTTCTAAAATTCTTTCTGCAGTCGGGTTTGCCAAACTATCTAGCGCAATAGGCGGACAGGTTGATGTTTTATTGTTGTTTTCGTCAACTTCCGCAAATCTTGAGTTGCAGGTGAAAGCCAAATTTGGATCATCTAAAAGTGCTTGCATTCTTTTACTTAACGAGTTTTCAATCCACATATCATCGCAGGAGATTATAGAGACGTATTCACCTTGAGCGTCATTAATTAATTTATTAAAATTTGCTCCGACGTTTCCGCAATTTTCCTGAGTAATAACCCGCATCGGACAAGAGGAGGTCTCCTTGAGTTTGTTTATAACTTCAACGCTGTTATCTTTTGAGCCATCGTCAAGAATAAGGATTTCTATGTTTTTGTAATCTTGATTTTGAAGGCTTTTAATACAGTCCTCAATAAATTGCGCGTGATTGTAGCAAACGCAGCAAAATGAAACCATTCCTTTTTGATAATTTGTCATTAAAATTTATACTCCTTTACGGTTTTGATTTTTAAACCAAGTATTGTAGTTGTTTTTACTCGCTTTTGCGGTATTGAAAAATCTTTTTCAACAGAGAAAATGTTTTTGAGAATTGTTTTTATTAAATTTGGTTCTTCTATTGGTTTTTCTGTTAAAATTTTTGTAATTTGTTTCTCTTCTTCAGGTATGTTATACAAAGTACTCATAATAATAATATTTTCAAAATTTTCGCACATAAAATCATCCGTTCTGTGTGTAATTAGTAATGGATTTTTATTTGATAATATTTTGCCGAAAAATCCCAATGAGCCTTGTGATGCAATTATAAATTTACATTGACTAATTAAATACAAATCAAGATAACCTTTGTCGGAACCGTTTTTATCACATATTTTATAATTAATGCTGCCAAGTTCCGTTAGTAAATTTTCTTTAATCCAATCAGGTTCGTCGGAAAAAAAGTAAAACTTAGTGTCGGGACAAAGTGCTAAAATAAGTTTTATTGCTTTTGCAAAGTAATCAACGCCGGGCGGATGTCCATAACATGCTCTTGCTGTTGCTAAATCTCCGCGTCTGATATGTACGGCACATGCATTTGTGTTATTAATTTCATTATTTAAGTCTTGATTAATATCTGTCGGATTAAAGTATTTTTTGAAGAGTTCTTTATATTTTGCAAAACAATATATTCTTTCTTCCGGATAGCCTCCGATGTAGTTTTTTGATTTTTTTGCCTGTTTAGATTCTTCTTCAGAGGCTTCTTCAAAATCCATATCGGGAAAGGCTTTTTTTATGTCATAGTTTCTGCAAAATCGACCGTTTAAATCCATACCGTTTTCTTTAAACCAGGTTAAATCGTATTTGACTTGAAACCCTTTATCTTCATAGTATTTGCCAAGAGCCGCAAACGCAATTTGAGAGCAAATTCCTCCGTCTGAGCGTATTATTTTTAAATTAGATTTCATTTATAAATTCCTTTAACGGTTATATTCGACGGAACATCTTTTGTTACAATGGAGCCTGCTCCGATAAGAGCATTTTCGCCAATAGTTACTCCGGGAAGTATTGTTGCGTTTGCGCCAATACTTGCTCCTTTTTTAATTAAAATACGTTCAAGTTTAAAATTTGAATTTTTTGCTTTCGGGTATCTGTCGTTACAAAACGCCGCACCTGTAGCAATTTGAACGTTATCTTCAATGGTAATACCGTTGTAGATGTTAACGCCGTTTTTAATTGTTACGTTATTTCCTATTTTGACATCATTTTCTATAAAGCAATGAGAGCAAATATTACAGTTTTCTCCGATTTCAGCATTTTCTAAAACAACGCAAAATTGCCAAATATTGGTTCCTTGACCGATTTTTTTTGATTGAACATCTGATAGCGGGTGAATCATTATCCGTTAACCTCTTTTAAAAATTCGTCATAATCTCTTATGTATTCTTCCGGGTTATAGTGATCGCTTGCAAGAACCATAAGTTTGCACCCGTAAGAAAAGTGTCGCATTTCTCTCCACATGTTTTTGCCAATATAAAGCCCTTTTTCCGGCGTATTTAACCAAACTTTCTCTTGTTTTTTCCCGTCATCAAGAACCATTTGGCATGCTCCGTCAATAGCGATTATTATTTGTTCCAAGTTTTTATGAGCATGTTTTCCTCGCTCTTCATCGGGAAGAGTGTCAAAAATGTAGTATACTCTTTTAATATCGAAAGGCACATTCTGATTGCCTTCCAGAGAAATAAGTTTTCCGCGGCGGTCGCCTTTTATATCTAAATTTATTAGTTTGTAGTTCATCTTGTTTCTTTCTTTTATTTTTATTTATAATAACATGAATATATAATTTATAAAGTATTTGGGAAAATTTTTATGACAAAGTCAAAACAACCACTTGTGACAATAATCACTGCAACAAAAAATCTTATCAAAAACAAAAGAGAAGATTTTTTTAGGCAGGCGGTTGAGTCCGTTAAAACTCAAACTTATAATAATATTGAGCATCTCATTATTGATGGGGATTCGGATGACGGAACCAAAAAGTTAGTTTTTGATTTACAAAAAGATAATGATAATTTAATTTTTTATTCTCAAAAAGATAGCGGAGTTTATGAGGCATTCAATCGCGGTGTGGAATTGTCTAAAGGTAAATATATTATATTTTTAAATTCCGATGATTTTTACCACTCTCCTAAGGGAATTGAAAAGTGCGTCGAAGTGCTGGAAAACAGCGGCGTTGATTTTTGTTTTTCTGAGGCAAATTATCTTGTCAACAATCAAACTTCTAAAATTATTCCGCAGCCGGAATACGTTTTTCGCGGCGGCGCGTTTTGTCACAATACAATGATGTGCAAACGAGATATTTTGGAAAAAATTCCTTTTAATACAAAGTATAAAATCTGTGCTGATGCTGATTTTATGATGAAACTTTTTTTGAATAAATGTTCTTATAAAGAAGTGCTCCATAACTTCTATTCTTTCCGCGCCGGAGGTTTATGTACAAGCCTTGAAAATGCTAAGCTTATGTTATCTGAACTTAAAGATGTTATTAAAACAAATTTTGCTCCATATTATGATTTAACGGAAAAAGATATAGAAAAAGCTCTTAAAGGGTATGGTTATCCTGTTGTACTGGAAAAAATAATGGCATCGTTTTTTGATGATAAGGAAAAATATTGGTTTAAAAAACAAGAATTTTACTGTTCTGTGACAAAATCTGTTCCGATAAATGATTTATCTGCGGATATTTATAAACGAAAGACTCCGGAAAATGCTATAATTCTCAACAATTTTGTGAAAAACTTTCAGCCGTTGATGTGTTCTGTCGACAAATTTTTATATTCAAAACTTAATGGTAGTGATAAAACTCTTTTTATAGATTTTATTTTAAAACGTTTTGGCGGAATTGATACATGCTCACAACAAGAGAGGGAGCTTCTTGACGGATACTTTAAAAAGGCAAAAGAATTATATCAAAGCAGACATTCAATAGGGGGCGGGGGCGTTAGTACTCCGATACCGATAAACATTGATGTTTTCGATGCAAAAATGATTTCTCCGACGCCGATTTATGATAACGCAATTCCACCGTTGGCAGAGTTATCAGGGTATTATGAATATGTGCACTCATTTTATCTTAAAGAATATATAATGGAGGATTTTGTTGATTTTCCTGAGGGTTCAGTGATTTTGGATTGCGGCGCGTCTATTGGTGATACGACGATTGTTTTTAAAACGTTTTATCCGAATTCTCCGATTGTTGCTGTTGAGTGCGAAGAGAAAAATTTTGATGTTCTTGAACAAAACGTTAAATTAAATAATTACTCGGATGTTACGGCTATAAAGACCTTTTTGTCTAATTTGGATTGTGAGGGCAAAAAAACGATAGATACTATTGTAAATGAATACAATATTAAAAATGTCGGTTTAATAAAGTTTGATATTGAAGGTGCCGAAAGGTTTGCTCTTGACGGGGCTTTAGATACTATTATTAAATATAAGCCGAATTTGATTATTCCTATATATCATCTTATTGATGATCCGCTTTATATTCCTTATAAACTTTCAAAACTGGGTATGCCTATGGAATTTCGGCTAAAATGGGTTGAAAAGCGTTTAATTGGTGCTGATTGCACGTTATTTGTCAAATTTTTATAGAGAAATAAACATCTAACATTTGACTTTTACAATTTAATAGAAAAAGGGTGTTTCTGTTGGACCCCATCATGGGACTTGAAGTTTTTTGCAACATAGTTTATAATGACAATGTAGTTAATAAACCAGGAGGTATTTTATGAAAAATTTATTCACCCGAGCAGGGGGGGGGGGCGTTAGGTTCCAAAGGTAGTGAGGACGCGGATTTAGGTTCTCAGAA
>JAFUZZ010000072.1 GCA_017476325.1 bacterium
ACCATACATGTTCATTATCGGTTTTCTGCTCGCTTTTCTTTAATCTTTTCTGTTTCGTTTGTTACATTTCTTAATAAAGTTTTCGGGAATAATACTTATAGCATATTTTTAAACTCTATGTTATAATGCAAAAATGAAAAGAATAATTTTTTACTTGATTATTTTAAAAAAAGCATTACTTTTGTTTATTTATAATATTTTTCGTCAAAAAAACAGATTGTGCGTCCAACTCAGAAAAAGCATTGAAAATTATCTTTTCTTTCAGCCGTCAAAATTTCGTGCGGTTCCTCTTCAAAGAGATTTACTCGGAAAATTTAAACCTATTCGTTTTTTAACTTCCGACAGAGTTAAACTTTATTCCTGGTTTATTGAGCCCAAACAGAATATGCCTACAATACTTTATTTGCATGGTCAGGCGGAATCTATTTTAAAACACCAAAATGTTGCAAGGTTTTGTTTGGGAAACGGGTTTGGTTTGTTTTTGTTATCGTATCGCGGACACTACAAAAGCGGGGGACACGCTACGGAAAAAGGGGTTTATACTGATGCTCAATCGGCTGTTGAAAAACTTAAAGAACTGGGAGTAGATACTAAAAATATCATTATTTGGGGACATTCTCTCGGTACGGTTACAGCACTTGAAACAGCGATGAACAATGAGGTTAAGGGGATTATTTTACAATCTCCCATTAAAGATATTAAAACGGCGGCTATTGATGTTAACAATTTTTATTGCAGGAGAATACACCTGCCGACACTCACCGCGATTAATCGTGAAATCATAATGAACACGGAGTTTGTTCAAAAATTTGACGCCATGTCTAAGATTAAAAGGGTTAAATGTCCTATATTGATTTTACATTCAAAAACGGACAGAATTGCACCTTATACAAATTCTATCGAATTGGCGCAAAATAATCCTGATGCTCTTCTCAAAATTTTTGATCGCGGAACTCATTGGGATTGCGCATGGTGTATAAATTCTATTCTTGAATTTATTAAAAGTTTGGAACATAATAAAATCGAAAAAGCAGAGGTATAAAATTGAAACAAAAAATTGTATCAGGGATGCGTCCCACGGGCAAATTACATTTTGGACACTACTTGGGAGTAATTCAAAACTGGGTTAAACTTCAGGATGAATTTGATTGCAACTATTTTGTAGCGGATTGGCATGCTCTTACAACAAAATATGATAACACCTCAGAGTTGCGTCAAAACGTTATTGATGTGGTTGCGGACTGGCTTGCCTGCGGAATTGACCCCGAAAAATCAACAATATATGTACAATCTCTGATTCCTGAAATTGCGGAACTTAACGTATATCTTTCCATGACAACGCCTCAAAATTGGGTTGAACGTGACCCAACCTTGAAAGACATGGCAAAAATTATGGACTTAAAAGGTAATGATTCGCAAGTGAGTCATGGTTTGCTCGGATACCCCGTTTTGATGAGTGCGGATATTATGATGTTAAACGCTCACTACGTTCCTGTTGGGATTGATCAGGTTGCTCACATTGAAATTACACGTGACATAGCAAGACGTTTTAACAATATTTATAAAACGGATTTCTTTGTTGAACCTCAGCCTAAATTGACGGAAATACCGCTTCTATGCGGACTTGACGGAAACAAGATGGGTAAATCTTTTAATAATGATATAAAAATATCCGATACCGAAGAAGTTACGACAAAAAAGATTATGCGTGGTATTACTGACCGCTCAAGAATTAAAAAAGACGATATCGGACATCCTGATTTATGTGAAGTAATTTATAAATATTGGAAAATATTTGGCAGCGAAGAACAAATTGCTGATGTGAAATGCAAATGTGAAGCCGGAACGCGCGGCTGTGCCGATTGCAAACGTTGGTTGGCAAGTGTAATTAACGAAAAATTTAAGCCTATAAGAGAAAAACGTGAGTATTACGCAAACAATGTCGAAGAAGTTGAAAGAATAATCAAAGACGGTTCCGATAAGGTTCGCGCGCAAGCAGCAGAAAATATGAAAAAAATCAGAAAAATTATCAAAATGTATTAATTTTTAATACAATATTTATGCTTCTAAAAACAGCAAGAAATATGTTGTAATGCGAAATTTACTTATCAACTTTAAACCCTATTTGTTTTGTTTCTCTTGGGGTTTCTATAAGATTATTTAATGCCTGTATCATCGTATTATTAATTATCCTAAATCGTAAAATATACTATTAAACATGTAAAGTGGAATATTTGCGATATTACACTCTTGTCTTAACAATTTATTACACTCTGTTTTTAGAAAAAGTATAAAAATCTAAAAATTTTGTATATACAGGGTTGACAAAATGTATGACATGGTAAATAATGTGAATATAGGGAAAAGCCCTAACAGAGGGCAACCTGTTAGAGCTTTCTTAACTCCCTATTTGATGAATTTAATCGCTATGGTTATCGCTAATATAAGCCATAGCGATTTTTCTGTTATACAGAAAAACATCTTTCATCACCCCTTTCTGCCGTTTTCTCTTAACTGGTCTGTGACAGAGGAAGTGAGCAGGAGCTTACCCTTAAACTTATTTTATCACAATATTTACACTTTTAAAACCTCATAAAGTTTGTTTATATTATGCACAAAATGGTTCCAATCGTCAGGGTTATGGGGTACCATTTAAATAAAAAAGAACACCTAAAAGGTGTTTTTTTATTTTGATATTTCTTAATTGAATATCAATTTTACACATCAACTTTAAACCCTATTTGTTTTGTTTCTCTTGGGGTTTCTATGAGGTTATTCAAAACTCGTATTATATCGTTTACTCTTGAATCATTCTTTTCTATATAAAGCATTAATAATTTTCTTAGTTCTTCTATTTCCTGAGATTGTGATAATTGGGAAATTGCATACTGTCTTAATTGAATAAATGCTCTTATTACTTTTATATTTATTTCAATAGCTTTATTACTATTTAGCACACTTGATAGCATAGATACCCCATGTTCAGTAAATACATAAGGCATATATCTTCTACCACCATGTTTTTCTCTTGAGGTTCCAAATTGGAACCTCAAGTTTTCATATTCTTCTTTCGTTAGTTGAAACATAAAGTCTTCGGGAAATCTTTGTAAATTTCTTTTTACTGCTTTATTTAAAGCTTTTGTTTCAACCTCATACAATCTTGCCAAATCGCTGTCAAGCATAACCTTTTGACCTCTGATTGTATAAATCATGTTTTGTATAGGAATTAGTTCATTCATAAGTTTATCTTATCACAATATTAATTTTGTTTTAACTTATTAATTTGAGTATCCAAATCTGTACGAGTTTGTTTTAGTACTTTTTTAAAATTACTTACTGGCAAGGTTTGGACTGTCCCATCTTCAAAAACTTGCATACCATGATAACAAATCCAGTCAGGAGCAGGTCTTTTAACATGTATTTTGTCCCAATCTAAAACTTCTTGTAATATAGCAGCAAGTTCTTTTTTATCCATTTCAGCAATATAATCCGTTGTTTTTTCTGCCATATATGGAAACACAGAAATGGCAGAACGAGCCGTTTCATCTTTACACATCATAACATCTTGTATTGAACGAAATCTTCCGACCATAAATAAAAAAGCGGCTTCTCTTTTGTTTGTTTTAAATATATCATCAGCAATCGAAACATAGTAAATAGGAAGAACTTTTTCAGGATAATTAATAATATCTTCCGCAAACTGTAATTTTTGTTTTCTTGGCATTTCTTTAAATGTTTGAAGAACATATTCGGGATTTGTTTCTACATCTTCAGCATATTTTGTAATTTTACCATTTTTTGCATTTACCGCAATTTCCTTTTGTCTGATTAAATTCTCGTCATTTGGTTCAAACTCAAGAGCCTTATCGCAATCTGCAACCGCCTCTTCATATTGTCCATTTTTATAATAAGCCATTGCTCTGTTTTGATAACTATCAAAAGTAGGTTTTATTTCTATAGCTTTTGTATAGTTCATAATCGCATCTTTGTTATCCCCTAATTCACTTAATGCCATTCCGTGAAATAAATATCCATCACGCATTTCAGGATATTCTTTTATGAAATTTTCGGAAAGAGTTTTCATTCTATTCCAATCGGCAAAATGCATACAATTTTCCATCTGATAAAGCTGTTTTTTTAAAGAATTGATATCATATATTGAAGATAGACAAACTGTTCCTATGCCCAAAATAAAAACTACACTTAAAAAAAATAAAATATAATTGTTTTTCATAAAAATCTCCTAATTACGTAATCTGATTTTAACACAATATCTATATTATATAAAACCTCATATAATCTGTTTATATTATGCACAAAATAGTTCTAATCATCAGGGGGCATTAAAAAAAAGGACACTTCGGTGTCCTTTTTTATGGATTTAAAAATCTTAATAGAAATATAATTTATATTTA
>JAFUZZ010000073.1 GCA_017476325.1 bacterium
AGAAACAGAACCAAAAGAAACTGCCGACCTGAGCTTCTTTCGCTAATAAATTTAAATGCTCATTATCGGGAAACGGCTAACTTGAAAAATGGACAACAAACGCCGTTTCTTATCCTCTATTTCGCATTAATTTATTGCTCATTACGCAAAGGTCGGTTTAAATTTAGAGCCTGTTTTACATAAAAAATCTACGAAATGTGATGTTAAATAGATTAAAAACTTTTAATCTTTAGGTTCAAAGCCCCTGTTTTTAAGCATAAAAATAGCCGTCTTACGGCTGAATTTCCAATACAAAGGAATGGAGGAAAATAAAGGGAAAGGGTTTTTACATGTATATATATACCCAATATATATTATTTTATAACATGGTTTTTTAGAAATTTTAACTTATGTAACAAATATTTTTCATGACTGGCAATTTTTATATTTTAGAGGATTTATAAACATTGTGTGTAAATAAGAATAAGGTGTGATTATATGATAGAATCAGTTTCAGGACAAAGAGTCAGACCGTTGCCGCAACGCCCTATTTACGGCAATGTTAACATAGAAATTCACATGACACCTCCGCAACATGCGCCGGTTCCTCCAAAATATCAACGTGATGATGAGCATGTTTGTCCAAACTGCGGTTACTACTATGACATACCCAAAGTTTCTGTTTACACAACAGAACCACAAAATGACGGTTCCCAAAAAGATGACTCAAAAGTTTCAAACAAAGTTCTGATTTATCCTCAACAAACTGTTATAGACAAAAAAGATAAAGTTCAGGAAGATAAAGAGTCAAAAACTCCGTCAGCAGAAAAAGTTACAAATCCGATTTCAAATGTTAAACCTAAAGCTATTGAAATTGTAAAGCCTAACGAAAACATTTTACAAGCAAAACAAGAAAAGGGTGTTGATGACAAAAAATCAGAAAAAGCATCTAAACCTGAAATAAAAGATGAAACGAAAGAACCTGTCGCACCAAAGCGAATTGAAATTGTAAAACCAAAAGACTTAAAACCGGCGATAGATATTAATACAATTATTGCAGAATTGGCAAATCCTGATTTTGCAAGGCAGGCAGATGCCCTAAGCGTTGTTGCGCAGGTTGCACAAGCCTCTCCGGAAATCGGCGCACAAATGCTTGATATGAGGGTTATTGAAACTTTATTGGGTATTGTCAATATGGATACAAGCAAATTAGCAGCACCTACGGCAAGACAGTTACAAATCAGACAAGCAATGTTAATGGGTCAGCCGGTTACAAAATCACAGCAAATAGAAGCATCTGTTAAGGCTCCTGTTGAATTAGCCGAGGACAACAAAGAAATGGCTATGTTGGCACTGGCATCAATGGAAAAGGTTTATGCCAATGAAATTGAAAAAATGGGAGGAAAGGTTAAATCAGTAAACGATTTACCGGGCGCGAAAGAAATAATTAATGAAGTTGGCACAAATGATAACCCTCATATTAGGGTTACAGGTTTAGGTGCTTTGAGTTATGTTCAAAGACCTGAGTACAGCGCAGAATTGCAAGCGGTTTATCAAAAAGCGACTACCGATACAAACCCTGTTGTAAGAGCCGTTGCTCAAAAAGCGATTGAGTTGAATGCTTAATTAAGCCTTTGAATTATTTTGCTTCCTTTAAGATGGTCAACGTAGATCTGATATTTTCAAGTAAGTATTCGTTTTGCTGCTCTATATTGTTATCCGAAAACGCATTCCCGTTGGACGCAGAGGTAATATACGGACTGTAAACCTCTTTTTCGCGACGTAATGCGGCAAGAGCCTGAATTTCATTGTTCAGTTGCATTAACTTTTTGTATGACTGATAACTGCTTTCAGGTCGGTTTTGATACTTGTTTCTAAAAAATTCAACATACTTATCAAAATTGAATGCTCGCGCGGAAAACACTTGCAAACTTGCATTTTCCTCTACCGTTTTTTGTATCTTTTCAATTAATGTTATCATTTCATTTAATTCATTGATATACTGAGATGTTTTGTCCTCTTTTAATATAATATTTATGAAAGCGGGATTGTCTCGCGGTGCAGGTTTAACCTTGTAAGGGTCGTTGAAATCTTCATTAATCTCAAATGCAGGTTCAACATCTTCATCTTGATATATTTTAAAATGCTCCGAAATATCGGGGATTTTGCCGTTATAACCTCTGTCAAATGAATCTTCATTCTTGTTAAATTTTTTTGTCGTCATTTCTGTGGAACCGTCTTGCGACTCTTTTTCATTGGCGGATGTTTTATTTTTATCAGAAGTTTCATTATTTTCCTCGGAAAAGGATGAGACCTCTTCAGTGTTAACACTGTTTTTATCGGTTTGTTTATTCTTTCCCGCAGAGTACACAGGCATTACTGTAAATATTATCAGAATGAGTAATATCAAAAACTTCTTCATACATTTATTATATAATATATTTTTTTAAAAAGTAAATCTTTTTGTTATATAATATTTTGGGGATAGAAAAATGAAATTATACAACACTTATTCACAAACTCTTGAAGAGTTTACGCCTATAGAAGAAAATAAAGTCAAAATGTATGTTTGCGGACCAACAGTATATGATAACGCACACTTGGGACATGCCAGATGCTACATTACATGGGATATTTTATACAGATATTTAAAATTCAAAGGCTACGACGTTACATACTGCCGCAACGTAACCGATGTGGATGATAAAATTCTTAAAAAATCCGAAATGCAAGGCAAAACTCCTGATGAAATTGCAAAAACATACTATGAGTCATTTACAAAAAGCATGACAGATTTGAACAACCTCAAACCTGACATTGAACCGTTTGCGACAAAAACACTCGGAGAAATGATTTCCATTAACAAACAATTAATAGAAAAAGGTCACGCCTATGAGGTTAACGGAGATGTTTATTTTAGAGTAAAGAGTTTTAAAAATTACGGAAAACTCTCAAAGCAACCGCTTGACAAACTCGAAGCCGGTGCAAGAGTCGAAGAAAGCGACATCAAAGAAAATCCTATGGATTTTGCACTGTGGAAAAAGGATGAAAAGTTCGGCTACAAAAGCCCTTGGGGCGTAGGACGTCCGGGGTGGCACATCGAATGTTCCGCAATGAGCCGAAAATATTTAGGAAAAACCATCGACATACATGCCGGCGGTGCAGACTTGATTTTCCCTCACCACGAGAACGAAATCGCCCAATCAGAATGTGCGAATGGCTGCCAATTTGTTAAATATTGGTTGCACAACGGTTTTGTTACAATCAATAAAGAAAAAATGTCAAAATCTTTGGGTAACTTCCTGACGATTGACGATATTTTGAAAAATTATGATGCAAATACAATCAGATTATTTATTTTAACAAACCATTACAGAATGCCTGTTGAGTTTTCGGATGAAGCACTTTCCTCCGCTCAAGCCGGAGCAAAAAGACTTTATAATGCTGTTAATGAGGCAAGAAAACATGTGGCATTGGATGATAACTTGAATGTAAAAGAAACCGAAGAGGGCAAACTGTTCATTGAAGCAATGGATGAAGATTTAAACACTTCTAAGGCTCTTGCGGTTTTATTTGATTTATCAAATAAGGTTAATAAGGATGCAACAAGCCAAAACTTTACGACACTCTATAAATTGTCCGCGGTTTTAGGTTTTAACTTTGATAAAAAAGAATTATCGCAAGAAGAAATGAATGAAAAATTATCAACACTTTCAAATCTTTTGGGTAAAGAAGTGACAAGTATGGAAGAAGTTATCGAAATGAGAAAGCAAGCGCGAGCAGATAAAAATTGGGATTTTGCCGATAAAATCAGAGCCTCTCTTGACGAAATCGGTATTCTTCTTAAAGATAGCAAAGAAGGCACCACGTGGGAAGTAAAATTATTAAATTAATTTTATTTTGCTTATTGGCTTTGTGTGTAAGCATTCCATGTCATGCCTCAAATATTCCGCTTGTCAGGGTAGGAATTTCCGATACAAATTTTAAAAAACTTGTTTATAACGAAATTTCCGTAATTGCGACCGATAGTTTTGGGATTTATGACAAAAAAAACTCCGCAAAAATTGCAAATTTTGCAAAAGACGATATTATCAGGTTCATATATAAAAACGGTAAATTTGACATTGAACGTAACGGACAAGTAATTGCCAAAAACTTTTCAGGAACAATTATCGTTCATAGCCCAAACGGGGTTTTAGGCATTGACGGATTAAAGCGAAAATCAAAACAAGCATTGTATCATGGCATATTTGAACTTACTCCGCGAAACGACAGAGAGTTCTTTGTCGTTAACATCCTTGATTTACAAGAATACCTAAAAGGAGTTGTCCCTAACGAAATGCCTGTTGCATTTGGACTTGAGGCACTAAAAGCACAAGCCGTTGCGGCAAGAAACTATGTACTTATGCCAAGAACAAGAGCATATAAAGAATTTGATGTTGATGATTCCGTTGCAAGTCAGGTTTATTTCGGAGCAAACACGGAATCTTCGCTTTCAACCCAAGCCGTTAACGAAACAATGGGACTCGTTGCTTTATATGATAATGACCTAATCCTCGCCCAATATTGTTCAACCGCGGGTGGATACACAGAAGACTATTCAAACGCATTTTCGGATAACAAATTAAAGATTTTTCCTGCCCATCCAAAACCATATCTAAAAGGACGTCCTGATATTTTAAATGTAGGAACTCTTGACACGGAAGAGGCAGCAAGAAAGTATTACACAACAAAACCTCAATCTTATGATATAAATTCACCTTATTACAGATGGATAAGAGAATTTGAAAAAACGGAACTTGAAACAATTTTAAAAAAAACTCTTAATACTCAATCAAAAACAGGCTTTGTTTATCCGTTTTTCTCGGAAAATCAGGATTTTGGGGAGTTAAAAGAATTACGGGTATTAAAACGCGGAGTCTCCGGGAAAATTATGGAAATGGAAATTGTCTCAACGAAGGGCACATGGAAAGTTTCCAAAGAATTAATTGTAAGACGGGTATTTCAAAAAAACGGAGCCGCACTTCCAAGTGCGAACGTTGTATTTGATTATGACGGAGAAACAATAACCGCTTACGGAGGAGGATTTGGACACGGAGTCGGGATGAGCCAATTTGGGGCAGGTTTTATGGGTAAATCGTTAAACAAAAAGTTTGATGAAATCTTGAAACGATATTACACAGGAATTACTATTTCAACAGTTCCCCAAACTTTAGGTAACGAACCTGTTTCTGTAAGTTTTTATGCCCCTCATAAAAAAGCACACCTTGTTGTAGACAATCCGTTCGGTATAAAAACATTAATTGCAAATATTAACGGAGAGAATGTTGTAATTAACCTTGAAAAAAAGATTTTTCAAACAGAATTAAGAATAGACATTTCTAAATATATTAAGAAAGGGATAAATGACATAACGTTTAAGTTTCCGACTTATGAATACGGAAAACACATAAAACTTTATGTTGAATTGGTAGAAAAAGATGACTGATACGGAAAAAAGTCAAAGTATATTGAAAGCGGCATGGCTGATTGCCGTAGTAACAATTACAAGCAAATTTGTAGGTTTTTTACGTGATATAACGATTGCAAAATATTATGGAGCATCTTTAGTTTCGGATGCGTATTTTTATGCATACCAACTGCCGGCACTTGCAATAATACTTCTTGGCGGAGTGGGAGGACCGTTCCACAGCGCGGTTGTTTCCGTTTTCACAAAAATGATTCCGTCCGTCAAAGAAAAAGCAACGGCAGAATTAAATAAACTTTTTAATACGTTTTTAACGGCAACGTTCTTGATGTTTTTGGGAGTTGCAATATTATGCTTTATTTTTTCCGATCAGATTATGGGATTAATAATCTCTGCGGGAAATCCTGAACTTGTGCATCTTGCCGGAACGCATTTAAAAATAATGTCTCCGATATTGGTAATTGGCGGAATAGTCGGGATATATTACGGAGTTTTGGTAAGTTACAGAGAGTTTATGCTTCCAAATATTGCTCCTATTTTGATGAGTTCCGTAATCATTTTAATGATTACGCTCGCTCACAATGACCATACCGGAAAAGTTTTGGCAATAGCAACTCTTATTGGTGCAATTTGTCAGCTTTTGTATCAACTGCCTAAAATCAGACAGCTTGGCTTTAGAATAAAGCCAAACACGGATTTTTCGTCAGAAAAATTCAAACAAATATGCGAACTTTTGTTTCCTGCGATATTAAGTTCAACAATCGGACAGCTATACGTTTATATTGACATGTTTTTTGCCTCATCACTTGCTGTTGGGGCATGGACTGCAATCGGATATTCAAACAGAATTTTTCAATTTCCTGTAGGCATTCTTGTTACGGCATTTTTAGTCCCCCTATTTCCGATTTTCTCAACACTTGTAGGGCAAAGAGATTACGATGCGGTCAGAAAATATTTTAATCAGGGTGTCGGAGTTTTATTTTTTGCGGCATTTCCTATAATGATTTTAATTTTCACGGTCGGATATGACGGAATAAGACTGATTTTTGAACGCGGAGCATTTGATACTCGTGCGGTTATGATGGTTACGCAAGCACTAACCTTTCTTGCTTTTTGTATACTTCCTTATGTTTTTAGAGATTCAATCACAAGGATTTACTATTCATTCAATGATTCAAAAACTCCTTTTATGACAGCAGTATTCTGTATCGGTCTAAAAGCATTTTTAAACTGGCTTTTCGTTTTACATTTAAAAATCGGAGACGGTATAGGCGGAACAACCCTTTCTACATCATTAGTAACCTTATGTAATGCAACGCTTTTGGGATGTTTAGTTTCAAGAAAAATCAAAATGAATTATAGAGAATTGTTTGGAAACTTGTTAAAAATGTTTTTTGCGGCAATAATAACACTTGGCGTATGTTATATTGCCGGACGATGGTTTAATAACACTTTTGCATCACTAAATTCGATTATTTTCTGTATATCAAAAATCCTCGGTATTTTTACGCTTTGCATAGTTGTTTATGTTCCGTTAACGCTTTTACTAAAATGCGAATACGCACTGATACTATTCAAAAGATTAGTAAACAAAATAAAGGACAAATTGCATGTTAATTAAAAACAGAGATGAAATAAAAAAAATATTGGATAATGACGGAGTCATAGCTTTTGTTACGGATACTGTTTGGGGACTGGGATGTTTACCTGACAGTGAAAAAGCGGTAAAGAAAATTTATGAAATAAAAAAAAGAGAGGCACAAAAACCGTTAATTTTAATGTCATCTTCCATAGAATATTTAGAGCCTTATGTAAAAGAAATTTCGCCAAAAGCCCAAGACTTGATTAAGAAGCATTTTCCGGGGGCGTTAACATTAGTGCTTGAAAAAAGTGGCAGAACTCCTGATTATATCACATCAGGATTTAACACAGTAGGGATAAGAGTTCCTGACAATGATGTATTTAAAGAGATTTGCGGACTTGCAAAAGACAAAGTTCTTGCAACGACGAGTGCAAATTTATCACATGAGCCGTCAGCAAAGACTTATGAACAGGCTATTTTGAACATGCAGGGCAAAGCGGATTTGATTATCGAGGACTACGGATACAGGGCAAAAGGACTTGAATCAACCGTCGCATTGGTACAAAACGACAACGTCAAAATTTTAAGACAAGGCGAAATTATTCTAAAATAACTTATAATTTACCCCAAAAACAAACCAAACTTTAAACAGCAAAAACGTAGATAGCAACGATTAAAGCAACAGATAACACATGTGCTAAATCTTTACGTTTTGAGTAATCAGCATTTGCGGCATTAAGAGCATAACTAAGAGAAGAAATCTTACGACCGATAACTGCCATACATTTACCGGCAACAGCGTAGTTATTCATTGACAACATCATCTTGTCAGGGTCAACAACAGACTCAGCCAAACGAGGTTGGTTCATTTGTTTCTGTGCATAACGCTTAACTATAAATTCCTCTAAACTGTCTTTTGGTCCGATTGGCATGATTAATCTCTCACAACTCCTTCTCTATCTATATAAAAAAATTATCCACACCCGAATTTCAAGCATGGATAATTTTGTTACAAAAGTTAATAGTTATTATTAATCTAAATAGTCCATATTACCGTATTTTAAAATCCAACCAAATTCACACAAGCCATATTCATCAAATTGATCACTTTTACTTGCACTATCTGCACAGCTTAAAGCGCTATAAGCAAATTGTTTATTTTTTACATAAGAATCATAACCCCCGCTGTGAAAACGGAATATATCTGCTCCATATTTATTTGGTCCTTTTTTTCCGTTAAGATCAACCCAAAAATCAGAAAATACATCACCTTCAACTCCAATTATAGTTCCGTCTGCTAATAAAAAACTATAATTTGGATCAGGGTTATTAGGATTACCCCATGCATCTGTATATGAATCAGCAAAACAATTTGAACCTGAGCACTCTTTTATTATTTTTAGATTATCAAGGAGGTAAAACGTACTTGGTTCTTGCCCTAAATCCATACCAAATTTACCATCATATTCGGCATTTGTATCAGTACCCCATGTTTTTACATCACCATGTTCTGCTTCAGCTAATTTAATTGCATTAGTTAAAGTACTATAAATCTTTTGTACTTTTGAAACAGTTTCTCTTTCATCCATTTTCTGCATTAATGTCGGTATTGTCAATGCAGCCACTACACCTATGACACCAAGTGTAATTAGAACCTCTGCCAGTGTAAACGCTTTTAATTTTCTCATATAAAAACCTCCATTTTAATAACATTTATATTATTCAATATATTTATTGATTTGTCAATATATTTATATAATATTCAATAAAAATATTAAAATAAACATATAATTGTAAAATGAAAAGTATAAGTAATGAAGTTAAAAATCTTGTAGCGGACAGAGATATGACTCTCAAGCAACTTGCGGAACTTATTGGAAAATATCAAAATAAAAACTATTCACTTGCAAGTCTTTCTCAAAAACTCAGAAACGAAACTATTTCATATAAAGAAATCAAATTGATTGCTAATATCTTAGGTTATAAAATAAAATTCATTGATACACAAAAAAATAATTATTTTTTATAAAATAAAAAACCACACGAAAGTGTGGTTAAAATTAATTTTAAGAGAGAGAGATGATATAATAAATAAAAATAAAATCTTTTTTATGCAAAGTTTTTGCGATACGCCGCATTAGCACTGTTAATTTTTGTGCAGGCGTTTGATAATCTTTGCTGTAACATAATCATATTCCGCGATACACTGGCATAATCATTCATTGCCATCATTATCTTGTCAGGATCAACCATTGATGCCAATCCCGGATTATCTACTTTTGCCGTTGCATATTTCTTTACAAGCAATTTATCTATGTAATCTGTAGCACCAATAGCCATTTTCTTTCTCCTGAACTTTTTTAAATCCTCTACATCTATATAAAGTTCATGCACTAAAAAAAATTGCTTTTTTAAAATTAAATTATTAAGTTTTGTTAACCAATATAAAAACGGATGGCAAGATACCATCCGCTGACAACTTTCCTGAAATTTCTCCCTATATTTTAGATTTAGTGATAATTTGCTACTTATATTTTTTTCTCATACTTTTAATCTTTTTCTTACTTCGTTTTTGGCTTTTGTAAAATCCCATGCCAAATAAACCTTGCCACCACTCCTTTTGTGTGCGTTTCCTAACTAACAGTTGTACTTTCTATACTAACTATTCTAGTAAATACATTCTGCTATTACAAGTAACAAAAACTAAAATAATTTTTACAATTACCCATGTTGATATTTATTATTGCCTTATCGGGTATGTTAACATTTTTAATGAAGAAAATTTAATGAATTTAAGTAAATTATACCCATGTTTATTCTTGACATATAAAATTTTAAGAAAAAATTTTGAACGAAGTCATGGGAATTTGAGCCACAATAAATTTTAAAATTTAAATGGCATAACATTTTTCTAAAAAATCAATCGTATTAATTTTTTCTTCGTATAAATATTTAATAAAACTCAAGTAAGAATAATCGCATGAGGTTATAATGTAATTAATTTCAAAGCCTTCGGAACAAAAAGGTTCATAATCATATATAACATAGCTGTTATATTTACTTTTCCACTCTTTTTTCTCCACATTCGCATTATTTTCTTCGACAATAGCTTCTAACCAATTAACAATATCTTTGTTAACATTCTTTAGTTCTATTTGCCCGTACGTGGTTTTGCAACTATCTAACATAACACCTGCCCCATAATCATTTACATAATTATTTTAAGCGTAAAAACACAAAGAATAATTACCCTTTCAGACAATAATTTGTTTTGATTAACGGATAATATTAATAAATTTTTAAAAGATATAAAGATTATGTAAGGAAATCTAAAAGTCCGTTTTTTAAATATATAATTAAGATATAAAAGGAGATAAGAAATGGGCAATACCATAAAAGAATTTTTAACAAGACTTGAAAACGCGGACAATATGGCGAAAAATGAGATTGAAAACTCAATCGTAAAAATCGGTAAAGCTGCCGTTCCCGAACTTGTTGACACATTGCAGGTTGTAAGAGGCATTAAACGCGGAGTTGTAGCAATGTCACTAATCAGAATTGGAAACGACTCTGTAGAATATCTTAAAAAAGCCGCAGCAAAAAACAGCGATTTTGAATGGATTGCAAAATATTTGATTACTGAAATTCAAGGTCAACTTGCATAAATAGTTGTAATTTAAGGACAAAAACAAGGTGACTAAAAGATAATTTAGATGTCATTGCGAGCCGATTTATCGGCGTGGCAATCCCTAACAATTTTTATAAGAGATTGCTTCACTACGTTCGCAATGACAAATAGAGTGAACATTCTCTAAAGACTACGTATTAAATTCTTCGGAAAAAATATTAATCCACTTCATCAATGTAACTATGTTATATGGTTTTGGCAAATACAAATCCGCACCGGAATTTAAGATTTTTTCTTTGTCATGCAAAACCGATGTCATGATAATTTTTGTATTTTGAAACTTATCTTTCAATTCTTTGCAAAGTTTTAACCCCCACAAATCGTTCAATTCTCCCGCGTCCAAAATGATTACCGACGGAGTGTGCGAAGTTTCGACAAAAACGTTATACCCCTGCAGTTCAATCGTTGTTGCCAACAAAAATGAAAGAGCACTGTCCTTTTCAAGCACTAATACATTGTTATTAAACACTCTCTCCTCTACGGAATTTTGTGCACAAATTTGCGGTCTGTCTATCAAATAAGCGGAACCTGACGGTTTTTGGGCGAGACGTCTTATGCTGTAGAGGGAATTTAAAACATCCCTCGGTGACGAAAAATTCCTAAACTCATTTGTATTTGCACTAATAGTCAAGTGTATAAACTCCGAACGCCGCCCCTCTTTTTCATCCCCTTGTAAAATAACGTAGCCGCGTTTAATATCTTGTTCCGAATAAAATTTTTCTGACACGCTATCAAATGCAAAAGTCAAAAAAGATGAAATTTTTTCAACGTACGTTGGGTTTATAATTGCAAAAAATTCATTTTCCGAAATTTGCCCCATAAAATCATTTTCGCCTAATGATGATTTAATAATAGCTGCAGAAGTTTGAACCAAACGATCTGAGGCAAGGTTAGCATATAAAGATTTATATTCGTCAAAATTCTCTATACTTAATAACACAAAAGCTTTTTTTTCATCGTTTGATAAAACTCGTTTAATTGCTTTTAGTGTGCAGCTTTTGTCAGGAAGCCCGGAAATTTCGTTAACATTATTTTCCTGTTCTCTTCGCAAATGCGCATATATTCGCATTTTAAATTCCTGAGATTGTATAGGTTCGCTCAAAAAATCATCGGCGCCGTTTTCCAAAACTTTTAGTTTGTCATCAAGTTCCGATGACTTTGAAATTCCGACAATAACAGGTCTTGTATTAAAAGTTAAAACCCTTAACTGTTTACAAAAATCGGCAATATTTTCAACTATGCTGTCAGAAACCAAAATCAAATCAGGTTCAATATCTTGCACAATTTTTATCGTTTCATTAAGTTTGTTTGAAACAACAACAGCATGCCCCAAACTTTCAATTATTTTTTTATACTTTGTAGAGAGTTCTTTTCTTTTGTCGGCAATTAAAATATGTTTTTTCATTGCAACTCCTTAAAAGACGTTTTGGTTTGGTTTTCAATATTTGCAAACGGTAATAAAACCTCAAAAACAGAACCTTTGTCGGAACTTGTCACATTAATATTGCCGCCCATTTTAGTAACAAGAGTTTTTGTAATATAAAGTCCCAAACCGCTGCCCTGAACCTTACGAGTCAAAGGATTATCAATTCGTGAAAATTTATTAAAAATTTTGTCAAAATCTTCTTGTTTAATGCCAATCCCCTCATCTTTGACTTTAACTGATGCAAAATCAATTTCGTTTGAGAAATCAACGTAAACAGAAACCGAAGTATTTTCAGGAGAATACTTTGCGGCATTTTCAATTAAGTTTGTCATAATCTGCTGGAACTTATCGGAATCAACATAAATATCGGGAAGATTTTTGGCATAAAAGGTATTAAAGTTATGCGATTTATATTTTTGAGCGACGATTTGAACAACGGGTTCAATCAAATTTTTTGCATTACAAGACTTATAAATAAACTTATCCGAAAAAGTTTGCAATTTATTAACGGACAACATGTTTTCGACGAGATTAATTAATCTGTTAGACTGTTCTTCGATAATTTTAATAAATTGTTTCTTTTTATCATCATCAAGCAAATCCCAAGATGAAAGCATTGTCTGAGAAAAGCCTCTTATACTTGTCAGAGGAGTACGCAATTCATGAGAAACTGTTGAAATAAAATCGTCTTGCAAATTTTTATCCATAAAACAATTATACATTAAAATAAAAAAAAAGTGACAAGTTAAAAACTAAAACCGTCACCATAAACTTATGACTAAATAAACCTTTAAGGTTAATCGGAACCGGTAAGCCTATTGTCAGTAGGCGTCAGGATCTATATAATTACCGGTCTAAACAAATTCTAAATCAAGTCATGAATGCGACTTGACTTTTTAGTCATTCGCTTAAAATATATGAAAAATCTTATTTTCTCTTACGAGCAGATTCAGATTTCCTTTTTTTCTTAACGCTTGGTTTTTCATAACGTTCACGTCTTTTAACTTCAGAAAGAGTGCCTGCTTTTTGAACTTTCTTTTTGAAACGTCTTAAAGCACTTTCCAAACTTTCAGTTTCTCCGACTTTAACTTCTGGCATCTATTTTTCACCACCTTTGCTACATGGAATAATACAACAGGTTTTTCATAATGTCAAGCCCTTATAGCGGTTTGTGTAGGAGCAAAACAGAATTTTCATCTTTTTTAACTTTTTACTAATGTTTAACAATCATGTCTATTTTTTGTTTAAGCTTTTTAAAATCACCCATTCCGTTAAACAAAATCAATCCGTTTTTTTGTACTCTTACTTCTATTTTATTTTTGGATTTTAGAATATTTTCGTTGTATCGCTCGGTAAAAAAATGATACCGCTGATTTTTTGACCCAACCCACGGACGTGAGTAATCTTTTTCATTATCTCTAAATTCTCCGTCTATTAATAAATCAATATATTTAAGACAATTTTGAGTTTTTATTTCTTCAAGCCTAAATCCCGTAAAACACACAACGGACATGCCGGCATGTTGAACCTTTGATGCTATGATTTCTAAGGCTTCCGTTTGTTCAAAAGGTTCGCCGCCAAGAAAAGTTACTCCCTCAATTCCTTTTGTTGACAAAATATCCTCAATAATTTCATCAACATCATATTCTTTTCCTGCCTCAAAGCTCCAAGTTTCTCTTGCCCAACACCCTTTGCAGTGCCTTGAACACCCTTGAAACCATATACAATACCTAACTCCGGGTCCTTCGGCTTTTGTTTTTTTTATTATCCTGTTAACACGAATTTTCATTAAAAATCCACAATCCTCGACTCTTGATTATCCTCTTTCTTTTTTATTACCTCTGTGGAAATAAAAGAATCAATTTGTTCCTTAAAGTGCGGCTTTAACTTTATTTCGTCATAAAATTCCTGTTTGGTTTTGAAACCGTTATGTAAATCCCTATATTTTACAATACGTTTTGCAATGACAATATTGATTCCGGGAAGTTTCGCCAGTTCCTGTTCTGAGGCTTGATTAATATTTACTGCGTTTTTATTTTCTTCAATAAATTTTGGTTTTGCCTCATTATTATGAAAAGTTGGTTTAGGACGTTCATCCTTTGTTTCTTTAATAAAAGTAAAATTTGATTTTAGACATTGCAAAACCCCATAATATGTTGCTTTGTCACTAAAAGATATACAAATATTATCAAAAGTTTGTTCAAAATAGTTGTCATATTTTTCTATACCGTAAAACGGTTGTTCTTCCCATATTACGGTTGCAAAACGATGAATATTTTTGTTATCAACGCAATTCATAACTTTATTTTTTGTATCCAGAACCAAACTTACGGCAGAGTTTTTGAGCGTTATAAGATTTCCCTCCTCAAAAACAAAAGCCCTGTTTCGTTTTATTACATCCCTGCGTCTTACCCATGCTCTTAGCATATTTGTAATAGTATTACGCTCTGTTGCCGGCATATCTTTTTGCATTCGCTCATATTGACCCATTTTGAGTATAAAAATATACCAGCTTATGCGCAAAGCTATAATTATTATGAAAAACAGTAAAATTCCGATTGTTTTTAACATATATGAATATTATACTACATCCAAAACAGTAAATTTATAAATTGCTGTTTATCTCTTATTAATGCAATATCCTTGTCCGTTATATCAAACTCACTTATAAATGTTCTTATTTCCTGTTTTAGTTCCAAAATCTTAGGATAATTATAGGCAACGGTTACAGGAATTGTATTTATAAAATTAAAACAAAATATTATAAACGGGATACGTAAGTGTTTATACAAACTTAAATTTTCCAAAGTCTGTTTAATAAACGATAAAACATAAACTTCTTTATAATATTGAGATATATTCTCATAAATTGCTTTTGATAAAGAATTTTTGTTTTCGGAATGTTTGTAATATTCATTTTGAGAAAACTTAATATTTGTCGTTAAAAATATATATTTAAAATAAAAATCCAAATCATCCAACGATAATAATTTTTCATTAAACTTCAAGTTCTTCTTTTTAAGAAGCTCCGTTTTAAACAGCTTGCACCACAACGTCGAAATATTAAAACAGAAAGTAATAAATTTAGACAGTTCAAAAAGTTCTCTGTCAGAAAAATTTTCTTTATAAATATTAACCGGATTAAAAACTAATTTGTTGCTAAAAATTAAAATATCCGCACCGGAAGCATCATTGTACATACGCTCCAAAACGGATTTAACATCATCCTTTGATATCAAATAATCATCATGGTCGTGAAAAAACACATATTCTCCCGTAACATTTTCAAGTCCGATATTGCGGGCATGACTCGGGCCGCCATGCGCAGTTTGTGTTTCAAAATATTTTATTCTGTCATCCGCGTATGATTTAACCACATTTTTAACAATATCGTCTGCACCGTCATTAACGAAAACAATCTCAATGTCTCTAAGAGTTTGGGTTGTGAGAAGATTCAACGTTCGTCTTAAAATGTTTTCAGGAGTTTTGTATGCGGGAATAATGATTGATATTTTTGGTTTATTCATATTTTTATATTATCATAAAAAGGAGGTTAAAAATGAATATTCTGGGATTAGGTGTGGATATAGAATCATGCGGAAGATTTAAAGATCGCGATGAATTCTTTATTAACAGACTTTTTACAAAAAAAGAAATTGAATATTGTAAGTCATTCAAAAATTCAGCAGAGCATTTTGCCGGACGTTTTTGCGCAAAAGAAGCCTGTATTAAAGCATTAAACGATACATCAATTCCTTTCAGAAAAATGGAAATTTTAAATTCGGATGATGGCATGCCAAATCTTGTTGTGGATGAAGAAAAATACCAAAAATATAAATTTTTGGTATCAATCTCACACACAAATGATTATGCAACAGCGACAGTGATTGTAACTATTTAGCAATACCCATCAATCGTTTCAAATCTTCCTGGTGAGAAGATTTAGCGAGCGCATCGTCTGCTGTGCAAAGTTTTTTCTTGTACAAATTACCCAGCGCCATTTCCAAAGTTTGCATGCCCATCGCCTGATTCATTTGGATGGTTGAGTAAATTTGAGATGTTTTAGACTCTCTAATCAAGTTGGCAATCGCAGGGTTAACCAACATGATTTCCTGAGCCATTACACGACCTTTTTTCTTACCGCTAGGTTGAAGTTTTGGAAGCAAAGTTTGCGCAAAAACTGCAACAAGCGAAGAAGAAAGCTGCGTTCTGATTTGTGACTGTTGACCCTCAGGGAAAACGTCCACAATACGGTCAACCGTTTGGCTGGCAGAAGAGGTGTGAAGAGTTCCGAAAACCAAGTGACCTGTTTCTGCGGCAGTAAGTGCCAAACTGATTGTTTCATAATCTCTCATCTCACCAACAAGAATAACATCAGGATCTTCTCTTAACGCGGATTTAAGTGCGTTTGCAAAAGAACGTGTATCCTGTCCGAGTTCTCTTTGGTGTACAACTGATTTTTTTGACGTGTGGATAAACTCAATCGGGTCTTCGATTGTCAAAATATGTTCGGAACGTGATGAGTTAATGTGATTAATCATCGCCGCAAGCGTTGTTGACTTACCTGAACCTGTAGGACCCGTAACAAGAATAAGTCCTCTCGGACGTTCCGTAACCACACGGCAAATATCAGGTAAACCCAACTGTTCCATTGTCGGAGCAGTCGATACAATGATACGGAATGCCGCAGCGTAGTTACCTTTGTCTTTATATATATTTACACGGAAACGACAAACATCTCTCAGTCCGTAAGAAAAGTCAAGTTCCCAATCTTGCTCAAGCTTTCTTCTTGATTCATTTGACAACATAGGGAAAAGTAATGTTTCCATGTTATCAGGTGTGAACGGCGGATAATCCAAGCTTTGGAGTTTACCGTCAACACGCACTACAGGAGGTAGATTTGCGGAAACGTGCAAGTCACTTCCTCCAAGTTCAACAACTTTTTCCAGTAATTCTTCTATTGATACAAGCATGTTTTTTCCTTTCTAAAACAATATTATTATATTATAAAATTCAGAAAACTAAAAATTTGTAACAAATTTTTAAATAACACTAAAAATTTTACAGAGTTTAGGTTATAATAAAAATGTTGATTGAGAGGAAATTTTTGTGCAAAATATGTACGGTACAGCTATTAATAATAATGAGAATTTGAATAAAGAGTCTTTTTCAACTCTTGCAACACCCGCCCTGCTTGCATCGGGTCGTGTTCCTAATTCTCATAAAAGAGCGGCAGACAATTTTATTGTAATTAAAAGACTTTACAAAACTCAGTCAATAAAATCACATATTTTAAATTCCGAAATGGATTTGCTTAGAAAATACGGTTTTAAACCGCTTTCACAACTTACCATTACAGAAGTTAACAAAGAAATCGGAACTCTTCAAGAATGGTCTTTTTCTGACAATTTACAACTAAAAAATGACTCTGATATGTTAATTCAAATTCGGGCAAAAGAATTAAGAACAATTCTTTCAAGTAAATATGCCATGTACACATCCGAAATGAATAACGGCTACAGAACGTTAGAAAGATATTTTGAAGAAATCACAAAATTTTATAATTTACCGCATTAATTTTTATTTCGGGCAATTTTTATACAACAAAAGTTTTTATATAAGTAAGTAGTGTTTTAAAGGTAGTGTCATGGGAATTGATGCAATAAGTGCAAAAAATTCAAATAGTATAAAGTCTATTAGAGAAATCAAGCAGCCTGAGGCTTCAAAAAAGGTTAAAGCAGGAGTTATGGCAACAACCGTAATGGGAGTTACCGCAGGAACGGCGCTAAGTTTAAAACGAGGCGGATACAGCATTAATCCTATAAAAATTGCAAAAGATTTTAAAAATAGCGGATTAATGAAAATGGAATATGACTGGAAAAACATTATGAGAATTGCATCCGGCTCTGTTGCGGGAGGGCTGGCAGGCGGATTAATATTTGACAAGAAAGAAAATATGAAAGCCAAAATCCGTGAGGCAACGATACAAATGTTTGCAAACATAATGATACCGTTAGGATGCGTAGCAGGCGGGACCAAGCTTTTTGACAAAACATTAAAAAATCCGTTATTAAAGTTACTCAAACAGGTTGGTGCCGACGGAAAACCTTTATCAAACGGTATGGTAGCAAAATGGATGAATGTAGGTGTTACGACGGCCACACTTCTTGGGGCGATTGTAGGCGGAAATAAAGCTACAAACCTTGTTAATGAAAAAATATACAACATAAAAGATGACAGAAAGGTTAAAATTGCGGACATGTCGGGACACATTGATGATACGTGTCTTGCAATCAGTACGGGATTTGGACCAAACAATGTTGTTACCAAGGCAGTTAGCCGTGTAATCCCGTTGGCATTAATGGTTTGCGGATATTCAACGGGTGTGACGCAGGAATGGCCTGATGATGTAAAAGAATCCAGAAAAGCTGACCCGACTAAACCATTTAGACTTTAACAGAATGATTTTGAAAACCGGCACAAGGGGTTAAAGTTTTTTGAGACCTGGTTTATAATGTAATTGTTATTAGAAAACAAGGAGAAAAACTTATGAACAATTTATTCACCCGACTAGGGGAGGGGGCGTTAGGTTCCAATCTTAGTAAAGACGCGCTTTTAGGTTTTTGAGGAAAGGGGGCATAAGCCTCAAAAGTAGTCAGGGAGCGAATTTTGCTCTTGAGGATAAGGGGCACTAGGTTCCAAAGGTAGTGAGGACGCGGCTTTAGGTCTTAAAAATTTTAACGGGGCGTCAAAAGCCCGTCATTTAAAGTCCACATTGGATGCGTAACATATTCTACCATGTCATTGCGAGGAGTGCGTCAGCACGACGTCGCAATCTTATGACTGCATACTCCCTCGCCCCTTGTGGGGGAGAGGGGGAAAGAGTATTATGAGAGATTGTCCAAAAACCCCAAACTATTTTTTAACTATTGTTTTCAAATTGATGTTGTTGTATAATAACGTTACGGAAAGAATATTTGGAGAGTTTGGAAGATGACTGTATCTTTTGATAATGATATTAAAACAGTTTTAAATAATATTCAAAATGCGACATTTGATTTATCGCTGTTAAAAGATAACGAAACTAATTCGTGTATTTTGACTCTTACGGCTTATGCCCAATATATGCAAGATAAAAAAAATTACCTTAATTCTCTAAAAATTCTAAAAGATGCAAAATATCTTGCCGAACTTCAAAAAGATTTTGATGCTAAATTGCTTTGGGAATACGTTTTTGCAAAAATTGCAAAAACAGAAAAAAACGATAAAGAAGCTATGAGCCATTTTAAAAATGCTGAACGTTTAGCATACGAAAAAGATACTTTTGGGATTTTGCCCGATATTAATGAGGAAATTAAAATGCTTGATGAAAAAACAAACGATTCGCTAAAAAAAGGTTCTCTTGTTGCACTGTTAAAAATCGGTCACGAAATAGCTGCCGAAACCGATATTGACGTTTTGCTCCGTGTTATTGCTCAAGAAACAAGAATTGCTCTTAAAGCCGACAGATGTACGGTTTTCTTGTACGATAAAGACAAAGACGAATTGTGGTCAAAAATAGCATTGGGTCTTGACAGTCAGGAAATAAGATTTCCGGCAAGCAAGGGATTGGCGGGACATGTCGTTAAAACAGGGCAGACTATTAATATTCGTGATGCTTATGCTGATTCTCGCTTTAATCCTGAAATTGATAAGCAAACAGGTTACAAAACGAAAACTATTCTTTGCATGCCTATAAAAAACCATAATCAGGAAATTATCGGCGCGTTTCAGGTGCTTAACAAGTTTGACGGAGTATTTAATGATGACGATGAAGAACTGCTTGTTGCAATCGGTTCAAGTGCTGGGATTTCAATAGTTAATGCTCAACTTTTCCAAAGACAGCAACAAATGTTGGAAGAGCAAAAACAAATTTTTGACAGTTTTATTGACACGCTTGCAACTTCAATAGATGCCAAGGACTCAATTACAGCAGGTCATTCAAGCAGAGTGCGTATGTACTCCGGTTTGATTGCCGAACAAATGGGACTTAGCCTTAAAGAAAAAGAAATTATTGAAACAGCGGCAACTTTGCATGATATCGGTAAAATCGGGATTAGAGATTCTGTTTTACAAAAAGAGGGCAAATTGACTGATGAAGAGTATGCCCATATCCAAAAACACGTTGAAATTACTCACAATATTTTGCAAAAAATTCACATGAGTGAAGATTTTAAACTCGTTACCGAAATTGCATGCTCTCATCACGAAAAATTTAACGGGATGGGGTATTACAGAAAAATTGCCGGCACAAATATTCCGCTGGGAGGAAGAATATTGGCTATTGCGGATGTTTTTGACGCAATTACTTCTAAAAGACACTATCGTGATAAAATGCCGATGGTTAATGTGTTGAAAATTTTTGTTACCGATAATAACTCTCATTTTGATAAGTCTATCGTCGATGAGTTTTTGGCAATTCCGACAGATAAAATCGTTGGGGTTTTTCTTACGGAAAACCATTTGCAATTAAATGATGATGACAGAAAAATTCTTAATTCTTATTCAATGCAAAATCTTTATGACATTTTGAATAAAGAGTCTTTGTCCGATGAAGAAACGAAATTTGTCGAAATGTTTCAACACTATTACACCGCAAAAACAAAAGAGGACGTATAGTGAGCAAGATTAAAGTTCTAATTCTGTTCATATCCCTTTGTTTAATGAGTCCGGCTTGTTTTTCCGCTCAAAATGATTTTTCGATGTTTGGTGATATTATAAGCGCATTTTCATCATCTCCGACTTACGTCAAGCCTGTTGCAAAACTCGCAACGGATAAGTTTATGCAGGCTAATATAAGTTCGTCTTATGATGATTTTTTACAAATTATTGAAGATAAAAATACTTCAAGTTTGGAGATGCTTAAACTTAACGAAAAAATGTATGAACTTGGATTTTTCACTTTGGCGGAAATTTCTTCTTCCAAAATTCAAGACGAAAATTTTATGTTTTATCAAAAAACAGTACAGAATTTTTATAAACCTACCTACGTTTTAACAAAGCAGGATGAATTGTTTTTGGCAGAGATTTATTCAAATATTTTTTATAACGACAGAGCCGTTGAAGCTATTAAAGAATTATCACAAAGAAAAGATTTGTTGAAAAAATCAGATTACGCAAATTATTTGATGGCTTTGGGATTTTATAAAACAGATAATTTAAAAAGTGCATTAAAATCAATTAACGACGCTATTGATATTAATTCTAAATGTCAAAATTACAAATTCTTAAAAATAAAACTTCTTGCCGAAACAGGAAAACGAAAAGAAGCGATAAATCTTTTTAATTCTTATAATAACAAAAAAGAATTACCCTACTTATACAGAAAAAAATGCGAATTGCTAAAACAATTTATTCTTTATAAAACCGAAAAAAATCAATGGCGAAAAAATTACGCGCTTGGAAGATATTATTATACCGAAGGGGATTATCAAAAAGCATTGCGTTCTTTACAAAATGCAACTTTAACAAAAAACAAAAAGAATTTAACAAAAGTATGGGCAATGCTTAGCCGAACATACCTAAAACTCGGAGATGCGAAAAAAGCAAAAGAATATGCGCTCAAAGCCGTAAAAAATGACGACTCTAACACAGATGCAAATGTTACGCTTGCAAGACTGGCTTACATGGAGGATGATTATAAAAAAGCGTCAGAATATTTTAAAAAAGCGATTAAAGATGATAAACTCGATACCTCCATTATAAAAGTTGCCCAACTATATCAAATTAACGGCGAAGATGATAAGGCTGTAAAGATTTATAAATCTTTGCTAAAAAAAGGTAATGATGAGTGGGAAGCCTATTATAACCTTGCTTTGCTTGATAACGATAATGAAGAAAAAGATTTATTAATGTCAATTTCATCTAATCCTATGAATGCGGATGCCTGGGCGACGTTAGTAAATTTAAAAATTGGGAATAAAGAATATATAAAGGCGAAAGAATATTTAAAGAATTTATTGTATATTGACGAAAATGATTATAGATATTATTATTATAAAGGAATAGTGAACCGAGATAACGGAGATTATGTAAAAGCAGTAAAATATTTCAGTAAAAGTGTAGAATTAAATCCTGAATTTGATGATGCACAACGAGAGTTAATAAAGTTAAAAGAGTACATTTAGGGCAATTAGTGAAAAAGAACATTTTAATAGTAGAAGATCATGAATTGACAAGATTGGGGCTAAAAACCACATTCGACGGAGTTGAATTCGTTGAAAAAGCCTTTGAAGCGGAATCTGCAGAAATTGCCCTTGATATTGTAAAAAATAATAAAATTGATTTGGTAATAATGGATTTGGGACTGCCCAATATGAATGGTATTGATGCGGCTCAAGCAATAAAAAAATATAATAATGACATAAAAATAATTATGCTTACTTCTCACAATGAAGAGAAAGAAGTTTTGGACAGTTTAAAAGCGGGAGTAAACGCTTATTGTTCAAAAGAAATCAAATTGCCGCGACTTGTAGAAGTTGTGTCCTCAGTGCTTGACGGTGCGGCCTGGTTTGATCCGAGTATTGCTCAATTTGTTCTTAGAGCCGCTACGGACACAGGGCTGCCGATTGTGAACGATTCCAAAAATATATATAATTTGACAACCAGAGAAAAACAGATTTTAAAACTTATAACAGAAGGCTGCAGTAATAGTGAAATTGCGGACAAACTATTTGTAAGTATTAATACGACAAAGGCTCATGTCGCTAATATTTTACAAAAACTTGAAGTTGAAGATAGACTGCAAGCTGCTGTTAAAGCATTTAAAAATCACATCGTGTAGTACCGTTCCATCAGCAGAAAGAGGAGAAAACTATGGAATATTCAAAAGAAGAACTTTTTGATTTGATTATCAATTCACCTGAAAAGTTTAACGAGTGGAAAAAAACTCAAACGGAAGAAGTTGATCTGAGCGAGTTGGATTTTAGTTCCCAAACCCTTGAAAATGTGGATTTAGAAAATGCCGACTTGAATGGAAGTTCTTTTGCGGATTGTCATTTAACGGAGATTAATTTCAAAAATACGGATTCAACTTCGGTTGATTTCACAAGAGCCGTTTTGGTTGAATGTGATTTTTCGGATTCTCTTCTTACCGGAGCAGATTTTAGTTATGCAAGTGCGAATTATTGCAACTTTTCTGAAGCAGATGTTGCCGGATTGGTTTTTCAAGAAACTAATTTGGAAAACTCTGATTTATCAAGTTCAATTAATTTAAATGCATGTCGTTTTGATGAAGATACGGTTTGGCCCGATCAAGACCTGTTGCCGGAAGATTTTGACGGCAAATATTCAGATGATTTATCATCTCTTAAAGATAATGACGATGAAAATCAAGTCGAAGATTATTAAAAAATAATTAACATTAGTGCCAAAATTTTAAATTTATGGTATTATTCAAAAGCGAAGTACATTTAATATAAGGAGAAAAGCCATAGCACAGGATGATAAAAAACCGTTAATGAATGAAAAAATTCGTTCAAAAGAGGTTAGATTAATTGATAATACAGGAGAAAACAGAGGCGTTGTTCCAACGTCCGAAGCGTTAGCAATGGCACAGGATGTTAATTTGGACTTGATAATTATCAGCCCAAATCAAGAACCGCCTGTTGCAAAAATTCTTGATTACGGTAAATACCGTTACGAGAATGAAAAGCGCTTGAAAGAGGCTAAGAAGAAACAACATACTGTTGAAATCAAAGAAGTTAAAGTTCGATACAAAATTGATACACACGATTATCAAGTCAGAGTTAAGAATATTCAGAAATTTATTTCGCAAGGCAACAAGGTTAAAGTTGTTGTTATGCTTAGAGGTCGTGAAATGCAGCATGCTAAACTGGCTTTCGATTTACTTGGCAGGTTTATGGAAGACCTTGAAGGTACAAACGTTGCGGTTGAAAAGAAACCTCAATTTGAGGGACGTAATGTTGTTCTTTTCCTTGCGCCGTTTAATTAATGTACGATTCTTGCAAAATTTATGTATAATTCGATTTTCTTAAAAACAATCGACAATGTTAATATTGCCGTAAATTGGTTTAATAACGGTTTTGATGAAGTTGTTATTATTGCGCCGGGTTGGTGTATGACAAAAGATTCAAAATCCTTTATGGCTATTTCAAAGTCTTTTTGTACTAATTTTGATGTTATAAGTTTTGATTTTCGCGGACATGGAAAAAGCAGCGGGTTATACACTTTTACTTCCAAGGAGATTAAGGATTTAAACTGCATTGTTAAATTTGCAAAAGCAAAAAAATATAAGAAAATATATTTGATTGGATTTTCTCTCGGAGCGGCAGTTTCAATTATTTATACGGCAAGAAATAATAATGCTATTGACAAATTAATAGCGGTTTCTGCACCGAGTGAGTTTTCTAAAATTGAAAATCAAATGTGGCGAAAATCGGCGTGGGCAGAAACTTTTAAGAAATTTGAATTAAGTCGTTTTTTGTCGATAAGACCACGGATATTCCCGTTAAGAAAACAAAGCCCCATTGATTTAGTGTCAAAAATTACCACCCCGACTTTTTTTATTGCGGGGAAAAAAGATCCGACCGTCCATTATTGGCATACGGAACTTTTATTTAACAAGGCAGTTTGTGACAAATCTTTCAAGTTGTACGATGACGGATATCATGCGGAAGATTTGTTTTTATATTTTGAAGATGATTTTGTAAACCGCTGCGTTGAATGGTTAAAAAAAGTTTAAAAACTCAAATGCCCGAGTTTTGCTTTATTTTCATTAAATTCTTCTCTTGACAAAAAGGGGAACATATCTTCCAAACTTGGTGAAACCATTGTCCCGTCATCAAGTTTTTTTGATGAAAGTTTTGGTATAAAATTATAATCTTTTATAACAACCACTTCTGCCAATATAGGTTCATTTGATTTTAATACTTGCTTTATTTTTCTTTTCATTGTTGTTGGTTTATCAATCTTAACGGCTTTTATTCCAAACGCTTTTGCAATTTTTAAAAAGTCAGGAACACTTACTCCGCTTGAGTCCCCCGAACCTGTATAATGTCCGTTGAAGAAGTTTTTTTGAGTTTGACGAATAGACGAATATCCGTTATTATTTATTATAAAAATTTTTAACGGAATTTTATTATGCACAACAGTTTGAAGCTCCTGAAGATTCATCATAACTGAGCCGTCTCCCTCAAGACAGATTATATTTCTTTTTGCGGCTTCATAATATGCCCCTATCGCGGCAGGCAGGGCATAACCCATAGAGGCATTCCCCGAATTATAAAAAATTCTTTGTCCTTCTTTTACAATTCCTACCTGATGAGTACAAACGCATGCGGAACCGTTTGCCGTAATCATTACGTCTTTTTCGGACATAACACTTGTTAACGTGTGGACAAAATCATATACATTTAATTCTTTTTCTGTTGATTTATATTCCGCTGCGTTCTCAAATCCGTATTTTTTTTGTAATTCTTTACAATTTTTTAGCCAAACGGAAAAATTTTTCTTTGGAAAATTCTTAACCAGTTCCGGCATAAAATCAACTAAATCCGCGTTTATTTTTAAGTCAGGTTTTATTGTCGGCTTTTCAAGTTCTGCTTTGTCAATATCTATTACGATTTTGAATGCGTTTTTTGCAAAATTTTCCCAATTATAACTTATTTGTCGAATATTGTTTCGTGTACCCAAAAAGAGGATTACATCCGCATTTTGTAAAATAAAATTTCCTGCACGCTGCCCGACGGTTCCAAATCTTCCGCAAAAATTTTTATGGTTTGACGGAACCGAATCCATAGCGTTGAATGTTGTTAACACCGGGGTTGCGGTATTTTTTAGCAATTTATATAAAAGATTTTCGGTTTTTGAAAGATGTATTCCGTTACCCGCAATGATAAGAGGTCTTTTAGATTGCTTAATTTTTTCGACAATTTTTTTAATTTTTATATCAGTTTTATTTTTTTCCTTCGGTTCAAATTCTTTTAAATTTTCATCATCAATTATTGCGGATTGAATATCCATTGGGAT